>JASHZU010000229.1 GCA_030042375.1 Verrucomicrobiia bacterium | reverse complement strand
AGGTCGGCGATCTCATCCGGATCCGCCCCGGCGACAACGTGGCCGCGGACGGGGTCATTGTCAGCGGCCAGGGATCATTAAATCAGGCAACCATTACCGGTGAATCGCTGCCCGCCGACAAGAAGGCCGGCGAAGAAGTTTTTGCCGGCACCCAGAACCTCACCGGGGTGCTGGAGGTGAAGGTCAGCCGGGCCGGCGAGGACACGACGCTGGGCCGCGTCCGCGAACTCATTCTGGCGGCTGAAAAAACCAAGCTGCCCATCATGAAAATCGTGGACCAATACATGGGTTATTACACACCACTGGTGTTGCTTATTGGCGTCCTCGTCTGGTCCTTCACGCACGAATTGAACCGCGTGATTGCCGTCTTCCTGGTTTCCTGCCCTTGCGCCTTTATTTTAGCCACGCCCACCGCGATGGTCGCCGCCCTTTCTGCCGCCGCGCGCCTGGGAATTCTGATTAAAAACGTCGCCGACCTCGAACTCGCTGCGAAAATCAATGCCTTCGTTTTCGACAAAACCGGCACGCTCACTACGGGCCAGCTCGCCGTCAGCCGCCTCGCGCCCATCGGCGACATCAAGCCTGCTGAACTGCTGTTGCTTGCCGCCTCCGCCGAAAAATACAGCAACCACCCTACTGCCAAAGCCCTCGCCCAACTCGCGGGCGAAGCTGGTGTGCCGCTGACCGATCCAAAAGATTTTGCCGAAACCGCCGGCCGCGGCGTAAAAGCTGAAATCAACAACGCCAAAATTTTGGTAGGCCGTGCCCAATGGCTCAAGGACAACGGCGTCGACTCGCAATTTGAAAAAGCCGTGGACCTCAACGAGGCCGAAGGCTGGAGTTTGATTTTTGTGGCGCGCAACGGCCAATGCGTTGGCTGGGTCGGCTTGCAGGATAAAACCCGTTCCGGTGCCAAAGACGCTCTGGCTGAGCTCAAGGACGCCGGCGTTCGCCGCATTGCCATGATTTCCGGTGATCGCCAGCCCGTCGCCACCCGCGTCGCCGCCGAAATCGGTTGTGAGGAGGCCAAAGGCGATTGCCTGCCGCAAAACAAAGTTGAATTTGTCCACAACATGAAAACCAAGGGCTATCGCGTTGCCGTCGTGGGCGATGGCGTGAACGATGCCCCCGCGCTTGCCGCCGGCGACATCGGCATCGCCATGGGCGCGGCCGGCAGTGAAGTCGCCATTCACAGCGCTACCATCGCGCTCATGAATAACGACCTGCGCCGCCTGCCGTTTCTCGTGCAGCTTTCGCGTAGCGCCCGCGCCGTCATCAACCAGAATTTCGCGTTCGGCGTTTGCTTCATTGTCTTGGGATTGTCGGCCTCGGCCTTCGGTTTTATCGGCCCCATCACCGCCGCCATCCTGCACGTGACCGGCACGCTTATCGTCATCTTCAACAGCGCCCGCCTCGTTCGCAAGGGCGAGGAACTGGAACATTTTCACGCGGAATTGGAAGAAGCGCCTCGCCGCGCTTCCGGGCAAATGACGCCTAAAGTGGCTTAGGCTCATCGCTTGCTGGCATCTTAAAATTTAGGTAAATTAGTGATATGAGTGCCACTGAAGTTATTGAAGAAATAAAGCAGCTTCCGCCTGAAGAACAGCGGAAGGTGGCGGCTTATATTCACGAATTGGAAAAAGCCGGTAAAGTCAGTGATGAGTTCAAGCATATCGCCGGCGAAGTTTTTAAGACTAACGACGAACTTTTTCGCAAGCTCGCCCAATGAATTTGGAGGAGCCGAAATTTTTAACGCTCGCCGAGGTCTTGTATTTGCATGATGAATCGTTGACTCGTTATGGTGGCTCAACAGGCATTCGTGAAATCGGATTGATTGAGTCAGCTTTGGGATCGGCTCGAAATGCTTTTTTGTATGGGCATGGTGGACTTTTTGAGATAGCTGCGGCTTACGCCTTTCATATTGCTCAATCACAGGCATTTGTGGATGGAAACAAGCGAACAGCCGTTGCATCCGCAATCTCCTTTTTGGGGAAAAACGGTATCCGTTATCCAAAAGACGACGGTTCACTTTATGATGCGATGATTGCCATCGCCGAAAAAAGATTGGACAAAAGCGGCCTTGCCGCTGTCTTAAAAGAACAAGCTAAACATATTTGAATCATGCCCGTTGCCGAACCAGCTCTTAAATCGGAAGTCGAAAATCCTAAGTCCGAGGTCGTTGTTTCCGTCCGCGGCCTCACCAAAATTTTCAAGGATTTTTGGAACCGCCCCAAGGCCCGCGCCGTGGACAACGTGGATTTTACCGTTCGCCGCGGCGAAGTTTTCGGGCTGCTCGGCCCCAACGGCTCCGGCAAATCCACCACCGTCAAACTGCTCCTTGGCCTCCTCAACCCCACCCGCGGGCACATCGAAGTTTTCGGCCATTCGCCGCATCACGTCCAGACCAAGTCCCGCATCGGCTATCTGCCGGAAGAATCTTATTTATACCGCTACCTCAATTCCCGCGAGACCCTCGACTTTTTCGGAAACCTCTTTCATCTCAGTTCGGGTGAACGGGAAAATCGCGCCGGCCAATTGTTGGAAATGGTTGGCTTGGGCAAAACGCAAACCCGCCCCGTGGGTGAATTTTCCAAGGGCATGCAACGGCGCATTGGCCTGGCCCAGGCGCTCATCAACGATCCCGACCTTGTCATCCTGGACGAACCCACCGCCGGCCTCGATCCCATCGGCTGCCGCGAAGTCAAAGACCTCATTATCGCCCTGGCCCGCCGTGGCAAAACCGTCATCCTCAGCAGCCATTTGCTCTCGGATGTGGAAGACGTTTGCGACCGCGTCGTGATTTATTATGGCGGAAAAATCCAGGCCGCCGGCACGCTCAAGGAACTTCTGGCCGAGCCGGACACCTTGCGCATTACCACGCCCGTTTTGCCTCGCCCCACCCTGGAACGCGTTCTCGAAATCATCCGCAAGGATATTAACACTGGCGAAGTGCGCGTGGATAATCCCACGCAAAACCTTGAAAGCTATTTTCTCTCCGTCGTTGCGAAGGCGCGCGAAGCGGCGCACGAAACCAGCGGTGCTCAATCCGGCGCGCACGTGGCCCCCTATCTGCGGGCCGGCGCTGATGAACGTCCTGCGACCGACAAAATCCTGGAAAAACTTGCCTTGCCCGAGGCTCCCAAGCCCGTCGAACCTAAAGCTCCCGCCCAACCGGCTGCGCCCCAGGTGGACGAGAAAAAATTGGAAGCCCTCGCCAAAGCCGAGCCGGTGGTTGCGCCGAAAAAAGAGTCCGAACAAAAGCCGGTGGATTTGGCCAAGGTGGATGAAAAGCTCTCATCGTTGCTCGGAGACAAGAAATAATTTTAGTATCGGGTCTGTGTTTCATCCGTGGCTAAATAAAATTTGAAGTGCAAAAAATTCTCGCCATTGCCTGGTTGACGTGGAAAGCCGCCCTGCGGTTTCGCCTCTTCGCCGTCATTGCCGTCCTCCTGGTGCTGGCCGTGGTCGGCTTGCCGCTGATGATTAAAGACGACGGCACCGCCAGTGGTTTTACCCAAATCATTCTCACCTACACCTTGAGCGCCGTCACTATCCTGCTCGGCATTTCGACCCTGTGGCTTTCCTGCGGCACCCTGGCGCGCGACATCGAGGAATGCCAGATTCAGGTCGTTGCCACCAAGCCCGTCGCCCGCTGGCAAATCTGGCTGGGCAAATGGCTTGGTATCGCTTCCCTCAATGCCGC
>JASHZU010000228.1 GCA_030042375.1 Verrucomicrobiia bacterium | reverse complement strand
TCGAATTACACCGGCTGGCTGCTGCAATCCAATTCCGGCAACCTCGCGGCAAGTGGTAATTGGTTTACTGTTCCCGGCTCGACGACCACGAACCGTTTCCAGATTACCATTCAGAAAAACCAGACGAATGTCTTTTACCGGATGGCCAGCCCCTGAGTTTGTCCCAAATCAATCGCCACCGTGTCGCCGTCATTGATTTCGAATGACTTGAACGACTGTTCATTCTCGAAAATATCCACCTTCAGTTTGTTTCCATCACGGCTGACCACGAGATTAAAGTCACTGCCAAACGCGCGAACATGGTTTAGCGCCATCGTTTGCCATTCCTTCGGCAGGCGCGGCGTGCAGTTGAATGAATGCAATCCTGTCGGCCGGATGCCAAACATCCCTTCTGTATAAATCCGGCAGTACAGCGCGCTCTCGGCGGCCAAATGGCTCTGGTTGCCTTCGGGATACGCTTCGACCGGGTAGGGGACATGTTCGCCGAGCAACCGCCGGTTGGAATAAAACTGCAAATAATTTAGCGCCTTCTCCGTATCACCCGCAGCGAACACACCGCGCAACGCATACAGTGTTGAACGATCCCAAAACACTTTATCGCCTGCCTGTGTGGCCAGACCGTCCGGCGTCCACAATTTTGGCGAGAACAGTGCGTCAATCGTTCCCGGCGCACGGTCAAAAATGCCGACTGTCAACGGAATGCAAATCCACGCGCGCAGATAATCCGGCTCATTGGCATAATGCGCGAAACGCTCCAGCGCGCGGTGGTTCACGCTGGGCACGGATTTATCGAAGTAACGATACGTCTCAAAACCATCCACGGTCCGGCCAAAATAATTTTCTATCGCTGTACGCAACGCCGTTGCCTCTGCCGAATAGCCGTCCAACTGCGATTGCGGCGCGCCCAGTTCTTTGCCGAGATACACCGCGGAATGAAGCGCATCATAATAGAGACACGATGTGCAGAGATTCGCCTTGCCTGAGGGAAAACGATTTTCCAATTCGTCCGCGTCCGATTCCACCACGCCATTCGTGTCCACTTTGCGACGGCAATATTCCAGGCACCATTGCACCAGCGGCCACAGATTTACTGCCGTGTTTGTATTGCCGCAGGCCAGCGCATAGCGCGACGCGCCATACGCAATCATCGCCATGTCGCCGCGATCGCCCGCGCCGTGCCAGTTCGTGACGCCTTCCGCCACGATAGAGCTGGGGATGGGTTTGTACGCCGCGTTCATATAATCGGCGAACATGCGATATGCATTCGTTGTCGCTTCATTTGCCGCCGGGTCGCCACCGAACGGGAAAAAGGGACCGGCGTACTCGCCCTGGTCGTTTGCCCAGATGGCCGCGTAATAACGTCCGCCACCCGGACTATGCAGCAGGCCGCCCTTCGTTTTATAAATGCTCTCCGTCGTCCGGATTTTGGCGAAATCAAACTCTGTATTCAGCACTTTGTCCGGCGTATCCAATTGCAAATTGTCCAGGTAGCTTCGCACCAGCGCCGCTCGCGCCTGCAATTCAGCGGTCGCATCCACCGTCACATCCGGGTCCGCCAGGTGGCGCGCGCTGAAGACCATCGTAAATGTCGTGCCTTCGCCGGGCGCCAGCGTCCGCTCCCCGGCATCCTCTACGCGAGACGATATCACATACGCGCCCTCCAATCCTTTCTCCGCCGGCGTCTGCACTGTTGTATCTCCGCCGTTTACTCCAATGGTCACGCTCGCGTCCGAAACGTTTGTGAAGCTCAGCATTTCAATCACCGCCGGTTTGTCGATGGAAGGAAAAATCGTCCGTGTCCATTCCACGGTTTTACCGCCTCCAGTTTCGTGCCCGTCAACCTGCATGATGCCTTTTTGTCGGAAACGTTCCGTCACATCGCTTTGCGGCGCGGCATGGTCCAGCGTAATGTCCGGTTCGGCAGTGAAATGTTCCGAGATCTGGCTGTACGTATCTTGCGGCACCGTGCGGAATGTCGGGAACACCACAAACTCGTCCAGGCTCAGCGCCTGGTTTGTGTCCACGCCGTATGTGACAATCACAGACACTTTCTGCCCGCTCATCTCGATGTTGTCCTGGTGCGCTTCGCCGGGTGCGACTTTCCAGACGATGGCCCCGTCATCGGTGATATCCCAGCGCGTCTGTGCTGCCGCGCCGCAGGCCAAAGCGGATGCCAGGATTGCGACCGACAGGAACCATGAACATTTCATACACGAAATAGAGGCGATCGCTACGGCCGTAAAGGAACTTATGGCGAAATCTTCACCAGTTCCGCGCTGTGCGGCTGGACCATGATGGAAAATTCAGTGTCGTACTTGCCCAAATCCTTTTCACGCCACAAATCCCGGACCATATGGCTGCCGGAAATTCCCAGTTCCTGCCATGTGGTTTGAATTTTTGCCGGGGTGCCGGCGAGATTGTAAAACGCCACTGCTTTGCTGCCATCTTCCAACGGCCTGGCATAGACCAGCAGGACATTGCCCTGGTTGCTCGCCAGCGTTGCTTGTTTGCCCAGCGAATCCTGGTCAATCGCCAGTACTTCCGGATTTTCCACCAGGCCCAGCGTGAAGGCGTCCAGTTTGTCCAAATCACAACCCAGTAACAGCGGCGCGGCAGCCATGCACCACGCCGTCATATGCACATATTGTTCCTCCGGCTTCAGGTGCGTCGGATGCTGTTTGCCGCCGAAGTTCACCACACCCAGCACCATCATGTCCGGATCGTTCCAATGCCCGGGCCGTGCATACGGAACCCATCTGTCATTCGGCTGGCCCTGCAGACCGGTCTCTCCTTTTTTGTGAGCGAAATAAAACGCGCGTTCCACCATGCTCAACCAGTTGTCGGTGATGTCACCCGTCGTACGCCAGCAATTGAAAATTTCCGATTGTTTGCCGATTTGATCAAATGGCATCCCGTTCGAATAACTGAAGACCACGTCGCGTCCCGATTTGCGCAATGCCTTGTGCATCGTGACCGAGTCATTGAGAAATTGCTCGTGCGTCTCCGCCTTCGGCTTGTTGCTGCGCGGGTTCCAATCGTATTTCAGGTAATCAATGCCCCAGGCCGCCCATTGCTGGGCGTCGTTGTCCGCAAAACAATACTTGCCGAGTGAACTGCGCTCATGCGTCCATGCGCCGTTTGAATCGTCCGAACTGCCGCCGATAAAGCCGGCGTATGACGTCTCCCACGGCGTTGAATAAATGCCCACTTTCAGTCCCAGCCCGTGAATCGCATCGCACATGCCGCCCATATCGGGGAATTTCTCATTGGACTGGATGCCCAGAAATTTCCCGCCGCGTTCGCCCTGCCACGAGTCATCAATGTTGATGTACGTCCAGCCGTAATTAATCAGCCCGCTGCTCGCCATCGCCCGCGCGGCGTGGATGACATTGTCGCCCGTCACCGTATCGTGGTACGCGTTCCAACTGTTCCATCCCATCGGCGGCGTCAGCGCAATCGTCTCACCCACCTTGATTGTGAATTTCTTGGAGTCCTCACCCAGGTTATTTTTCGCGTGCAGCGTCACCACGTAATCGCTCTTCAGGCCGAACCATTTTTTATGGACCTTGCCGGTGATGAGTCCCGTGTCGGCGTCCAGCGTCAGGCCCTTCGGCAAATCGTCCGCGGAAAACGTCATCGGCCGGTCGCCTGTGGCAGGAATCTGGTAGAAAAACGGATTCCCCGGGCGCACGCCGAAAACGTCAGGCCCATTGATGCGCGGCGTCTCCGGCGCGGGCGGTGTGCGGATGATTTCCGTCGCAGCATTGGTGTCCTGTTCCAT
>JASHZU010000227.1 GCA_030042375.1 Verrucomicrobiia bacterium | reverse complement strand
GTCGAGCCGATGGGATTTTGCATCAGCGGTGTGGCATGAATCTTCGATCGTCGCCAGACCAGTGATAAGAAATGGAATAATCCGAAGTGCAGGATAAAAGCCACTCCCAGCATACCCGTCCATCCCGCGAGGAGCGGATGTACTGGAAGCAGCATCCGTGGGAATGTCCAAACGATGGCTACGCCGAAGCCCATTTTCGCGAGTGCGAAAATCCACTCCACTTTTCTTGGCTTAGCCGCGACTTTTCGTTCATCCAGAAAATCGTTGGCATCCATTCCCGGCCAGGCCAACAGGTATGCTAGCATGCGCCGCCACGACGGCCTCACGCCGTGGCGCATCGCTTCCCGATACGTGAACCATTTGCAACCCCAGTAGATGGCAAACGCCAGCACCCACATGAAAACCCATGCCGCGATTTGCGTTCGGAAAGCCAACGCTAGGCAGGGCAGGGCAACCAATGGCAGAAAGTCCACGATGCGGATTTGCTTTCTGATTTCGCAATAGCCATTCATGCAACTGCGATTCCGTGCAATCCATCGATAACCCGTTCGCAGGATTTTTTTCGCGACGGGAATCTTGCCAATCATCCGTACAGGCCACGCCCACCAGAAGTGCCGTCCGATTTCCAGCAGGGCATCCGCGCCGCCGAAGGATTTTCCATCCGGCCGTAGCAATCGCATTTCCGCCAGCAACTGTGGCTCCGGCAGGTCCAGCCGCGCCTTCACCCACGGCGTTTGCAGCGGCAGCAGTTCAAGATGTCGTCCTGCCAACAGATGGCGAAAGCGCCGCGCCATGCCCATGCACATCCGGCAATCGCCGTCGTAAAGCACCCAGCCATTTAATTTATTTTCTGTAATTTCAGTATTCACAGAAATACTCTTTCAAAAAAAATCAAAAAATTATTTCCCGAACCGCAACGCTTTCATGGCTTTGTCACCCAGCTTCAAAAATTTGACGATCATCGTGACCGGCCATTGGCAAATCTGGGCGTACCAGGTCGAGGTCGTGTCAAAAAATTCCCGCAAATCCCGCAGCCGCTTTACCGTGTAGGCGTCCGTTTGGGTCTTTTCCGCCTCGGCAATACATTCGCTGAGCATTTGCATCGTCGGATCAATCTCCCGCCGTTTGCGTTCATTCAGCACCACGCGAAACAACTCCCATACGTCCTTCATGCTTTCGAAATGGTCCCGCTTGTCGCCCAGGATATGGACCATCTTCACGATGCCCCAGCTCTGCAATTCTTTGAGGCTGGTACTCACATTCGACCGCGCCACGCCCAGCGTCTCCACGATATCGTCCGCGTTCAGCGGGGCGGGGGAGATAAAGAGCAGCGCGTGGATTTGGGCCACCGTGCGATTGATGCCCCACTTCGTCCCCATTTCTCCCCAATGAAGGATGAACTTTTGCTGGATGGGCGATAGCGTCGGCATATTTCGTTTATTTCTGTCAATTCAGAAAATAACAAAATTAACGGAATTGTCAATAGGTATTTTAAGAGGTCAACCGCTGCCCCACGCGCTTCAACAATTCCTCCCAGTTTCCGGGTGAAGATTGGCGAAACAGGCGCATCGTGGGATACCAGGGCGAGTCCTCGCGATGGGTCATCCAGCGCCACTCCGCTTCGAAGGAGAGAAGCAGCCAGACCGTTTTGCCCATGGCGCCCGCCAGGTGGGCGACGGCGGTATCCACAGCGATGACCAGGTCCAGTTCACGGATCGCTTCCGCCGTGTCATGAAAATCGCCAAACCGGCTTCCCAGGTCCACGATTCTGCCTGCGAAATCCGGTTGGGTCAGGGCGCGCGCCGCCTCGCCCACCTGTAAACTGTGCCAGCGGATGCCGGGTAAATTCAGCAACGGCTTCAGAAATCCGGAGGCAGGGAACGATTCGCATCGTTGGCATGGGCAGTCGAACCGGCCCAGGCCACCCCCACTTTTTTTCCCGGTGAATCTTCCACCCATCTTGTCTGTGAAATGCGCGGATGAAGGTAAGGGATGGCTACCGGAATCGTTTCGAGCGTGGTGCCGAAAATGGAAGGCAGGCTCATCAAAGGCGCATGCGTATCGAAAGGCGGAAGGGCCTCCCGGGTGGTGACCACCTCGGTGATGCCGGGTACCGTTTCCATGAGTCGCCGGAGTTGTTTGGGGCAGCCCAGCATCACTTGTCCGCCCCGGGCTGCCACGAGGGGGACATAGCGTGAAAATTGGATGGCGTCGCCATAGCCTTGTTCGCAGTGGAGAAAAATGCGCTTGCCGCCGAGGTCCACTCCGTCCCATTGAGGTTGCGCATAGGACGGAAGCGGTGTGGTGAAATCTTTGAGCTGCCAGCGCCATTCAAATCCTTTCCAGCCCGGAAGAAATTGGCCGAGAGCGAGCTGTGTGGTTCCAAGTTCCCAATGGGTCCGGGCATCGGAGGAAGCGAGCTGCGCGGCCTCGGTAAAATATGGCAAAGCGGCTTCCGGTTGCCCGACCTGGCGCAACGAGCGGCCCAGGCCGAGCAGCGCGTCCACGTAATGAGGACGCAGCCGGAGCGCCGCCCGGTAAGAGTCAATCGCTTCCGGAATCTGTTGCAGCGTCTGCCGGGCCAGCGCCAGGTTATAATGAGCGTCGGGATCGTTGGGATTGATGCGGCATTCTGCTTCGCAACAAACGGCGGATTCCCTGAGTCGGCCCATTTTGCGTAAAACCGCCGCCATGAGGGCATTGAGTTTGGGCATTTCCGGGGAAAGCCGGGCGGCTTGTTGCAGGCATCCCAGCGCCGCCGGCAATTCATTGGATTGAAAAAGCAACTGGCCAAGCTGCGCCAGGGCTTCCACACAATCCGGTTGCGCCTTGAGGACCGCGGCGAAGGCGCGGGCGGCCTCGAGGGAACGCTGTTCCTTCAAAAGCTGACGGGCCGTCTGGAGCATCTGGCGGGGATCGCCCGCCATCGCTTTTTCCGGAGCAGGATTAGACATGCGTTAGCGGGCCAAAGCAAAACACATACTCTGAAAAAGGCGAACCTATTTATAGGTATTCCAGAACACTTGAGCCGCCTGGGAGGCGGCGAAAGGAATTCGTCCCGTCCCGCGGATGCGGGATCGCCTGGCGACCGAGCGAGCGGGCGCGAGCGAGTCAACAAGACACCTGCACGTACGATCGCGGTATTCCGGAACTATCTCTTCATTCTTGCTCTGCTAAAATGCCCGGATGATTGTTTTGCAATCGTTGGTTGGCGCCATTGTCCCAAAGGGACAACCGAAAATAGCCCCGTGCTTTAGCGCGGGGTGTGTGGCCTCGTTTGTCTCAAGTCCCGTAGGGACGGCAGAATATGTTCGTCCGTGCCTGTACGTGTCCACTTTAGCGCCCTTAAATCCTAGTGCCGACGGCTCCAAATATTTCACCCTGCACAAAGCTGTGCAAACCTATACAAACCTATGCAAGACCCCCGGGAGGGGGAGGGTATTTTGGCTTGCCTCGCCGAAGGCGGGTCCCAAAGCCAAATCAAGCTGAATCAAGGCAAATCAAAGCCAATCAAGCCATTTTTGGAGAAAAAAAGATTGTTTATTTTTCTGAAAGCACCAGCCAGTCTTAAAAACCGCAAAATTGCGAAACGAACCCAATTTTCGATACAAGTCATTATCAATCAATCAGTAACAGCGAAAACATCGTGATAAGCGCAACTCATAGACTCTGCAGAAAATCCATTTGGCTCTGTGCCTCTGTGGCAAAATCCAAACGACCATTCTGCCCGTATCCTTGACGTAGCACGTAACGCGCATCACGCTGCCCCTGCCATGCTCATCGCCTTTAACAAACCATTCGGCGTCCTGTCGCAATTCACCAGCGACGGCTCGAAGAACCGCACGCTCGCCGAGTTCGGCTTCCCGAAGAATGTCTATCCCATCGGTCGGCTCGATGCGGATTCTGAAGGGCTGCTGCTCTTAAGCGATGAACCGGAATGGAACGCCAAACTCCTGCAGCCGCGCCACGCCCATGAGCGCGAATATTGGGCGCAAGTGGAACGTGTGCCCTCGTCAGAACAATTGAAGAAACTGGAGCGCGGCATTCTCATCCAGGGCCGCAAAACGCTGCCGTGCCATGCATGGATGCTCGACCCGCAGCCAACGATTTCCCCGCGCGACACGCCCATCCGTTTTCGCAAAAGCGTTCCCGATTGCTGGATTGGATTGGAACTGATCGAAGGCAAAAATCGTCAGGTTCGTAAAATGACGGCGGCCATCGGCCATCCAACGCTGCGCCTGCTTCGCGTCCGTATCGGAAATTTTTGGCTGGGCGAACTGGAAGCGGGGAAGTGGAAGGCATTAACAGACGCCGAACGCAAGGAGGTTTTTAACCGATGAACGTGAATGAATACGGATTTCTATTGACAAACAGGCCCTATTTTGCACTTATACATTGCAAGTGTGGTAAAATCAGGCAGTTCAGTCAGATCAAGATCAAAAACAAAAAACCAGAAAATTTATGATATGATTAAATTTAAAACCCTTTCAAAACTGGCGGTGGCAACGGCCATCGTTTTATTGTCAGCTATCCCGGCGGCGCGTGCGGTGATGGCCGATGGAACCTATACTACCAATGCCGGTGCGTATACTCCACTCTGGGACATTTCGGGAGATTACGAGACGAACACCACGGACTTTGGTACGTATGAATTCGAGCTTACCCAGGAGCCCAACGGCGACGTTACCGGAGACGGGACCGATGTCGTGGATGGTGTCGCCGCGGATTTGACGGTGAGCGGTTCCGTGGGCGGTACCGGTGAAAAACCGACGGCGTCCATGAAGCTGGACGTTTCCGCATCGGACTTTGAATATGATGGTGTCTATTTCGATAGCTACACGGAGGATGCCACGGTCGAGTTTTCCTTCGATGTCGCCGATCGCGTTTTGAGCGGCGACGGGAGCGTCAGCGTGAAGGCGAAATATGTGAACCCGGACACCGACAAAACCGAGACTTATTCCAAAACTAAATCATTCAAAGACGAGGACCTTCCGCTGCTTTCTACGACGACTGGGGATTGGACGCTGACCTTGAACCTGACTCCTGCCAGCGGCACCAAATACACCGGCACAGCCTCCATTACCACCTCTGCCGGACACGTGCTCGACTTCACTGTGACGGGAACGTACACGGACAAAACGGGCGTATCCGACCTCACGCTGAAGGGTGATGCCGGCACTTTGACCCTGGACATCACGACTTTCGGTGACCTCGTGACCATCGAGTCCATCAGCGGCAAAGTCTCCGGGCAAACCCTGAGCTATAAGCAACCAAAAGACTGAGGGGCGGCCCTTCATTGACGGGGCAGACGGTGACTAGATTCAAAAACTGTTCAAAACTGGTGGTGGCGGTGGCCATCGTTTTGTTGTCAGCCATCCCGGCAGCGCGCGCGTTGATGGCTGATGGAACCTATACTGCCGATGGCGGCGTATACGTTCCTCTTTGGGACATTTCTGGAGACTACGAGACGAATAGTCCGGAATTTGGCTCGGTCGAATTCGAACTTACCCAGGAGCCTAACGGCGATTTTACCGGAGAGGGAACCCAGGATGTGAGCAGCTTTCTCTTCGACGGGGAAGGGGACATCATCGGGGATTTGACATTGAACGGTTCCATGGGTGGTTCCGGTGAAAAACCGACGGCAAACATGAGGCTGGAAGTTACCTCATCGAATTTCGACGCCGAAAACATCCAATTCAAAAGCATTACGGAAAAAGCCACAATCGGCTTTTCCTTCAATGTCAAGAATCGCGTGTTGAGCGGCAATGGTAACGGCAGCGTGACGGCGGTGCTCTGGAATCCGGGCATAGGCAGATACGTTACCGAAACCGAAAGCAAGTCCATCGCAGGTGTTGACCTTCCGCTGCCCTCCGATGCGACCGGGGATTGGACGTTGACCTTGAACCTGACTCCTGCCAGCGGCACCAAATACAGCAGTACGGCTAGCTCGGCTACCATTACCACTTCCGCCGAAACGGTTCTCGACTTCACCGTGACGGGAACGTATTCCGCCAAAACAGGCGTATCCGACCTGACACTCAAAGGCGAAGCCGGCACTTTGACTTTGGATGTCACGACTTCCGGTGACCTCGTGAGCATCGAATCCATCAGCGGCAAAGTCTCCGGGCAGACCCTGAGCTACAAGCAGCCAAAAAGCTGAGGCATTTGACGGCCCGGGCAAATGGGGCAGATGGGCCTTCATTGACGAAGGCAGGCAGCAACGCTAAGTTTAGCCTATGAAAGGTGTCGTTGAAATCCCACCGCTGACTCTGGATGACCTCCAGGTTCGCAAGCCGATGACGCGCGAACGGTTTGAGCCGCTCGCCCGCGAAATCTACACGCTCAAAAAGCAGCTTAACGCCGTTATCCTTGCCCATAATTACCAGGTGCCGGAAATCCAGGATGTGGCGGATTACGTGGGCGATTCCCTGGGACTCTCGCAGGAAGCCGCCAAAACGAACGCCGACGTCATCGTATTCTGCGGCGTGCATTTCATGGCAGAGACCGCGAAGATCCTGAACCCGGATAAAATCGTCGTGCTGCCAGACAAGGACGCGGGCTGTTCGCTGGAAGCCAGTTGCCCCGCGCCCGCATTGGCAAAGCTGCAGGCGACCAATCCCAATTTCTGGACGATTGCCTACATCAATTGCAGCGCGGCGGTGAAAGCGTTGTGCGATGTGATTTGCACCAGCGGCAATGCGGAAAAAATCGTTCGTGCCGCGCCGAAGGACAAGGATTTGCTTTTTGTGCCGGATGAAAACCTCGGCGAATGGGTTATGGAACAGACGGGCCGCAAGATGACGTTGTGGAAGGGCAACTGCTACGTGCACGTGGATTACCAGCACGATGCCATTGTGGAACTGAAGCGGAAATTTCCCGATGCCAAAGTGGTGGTGCATCCGGAAAGCATGAAGCCGGTGCGCGATTTGGGCGATGCCGTCGCCTCCACGGAAAAGATGATTACCTGGTGCAAAAACAATCCGGCCAAACGCTTCATTGTTGTGACGGAATCGGGCATCATTCACCGGATGCAGAAGGAATGTC
>JASHZU010000226.1 GCA_030042375.1 Verrucomicrobiia bacterium | reverse complement strand
TCATTTTTGGAAATGACAACCTCATGCGCTCCCAGCCGCAAGGCGTCCTGGGTTTTGCCCGGCGATGTGCTGAAGACCACGACGTGCGCGCCAAAGGCTCGTGCCAGTTTCACTCCCATATGGCCTAATCCACCCAGGCCAACCACGCCGACCTTCTGTCCTTGTCCGACTTTATGAAATCGCAACGGCGAGTAAGTGGTGATTCCGGCACAGAGCAGGGGAGCGGTTGCTGCCAGATCCAAATTCTTTGGCACACTCAAAACGAAATCTTCGTCCACGACTATGCTTTCGGAGTAACCTCCTTGAGTCGGGCCGCCGCTCTTTTTGTCCGGAGAACTGTACGTGAGCGTCATCCCGTTTTCACAATATTGTTCCAGCCCTTCCTTGCAGCTTTCGCAGACGCGGCAGGAATCCACCATGCAGCCGACCGCGGCAAGATCGCCTTCCTTAAATTTTTTGACGTCTTTTCCCGTCCGCGTCACGCGCCCGACAATTTCATGTCCCGGCACGCAGGGATACATTGTCATGCCCCATTCATTGCGCGCGGTGTGTAAATCAGAATGGCAAACACCGCAATAAAGGATTTGAATTTGTACGTCCTTTGGGCCGGGGTCCCGGCGCTGGATGGAAAACGGCGCCAGCGGTGAGGTTGGGTTTTGTGCGGCAAAAGCTTTGGCGTTAGTCATAAATTAACCTTTAGCACAAAGGCAATCCGGCGCAAGTGGCCTGTGCCTTCCATTAAACCGTCAAAATTTCTTTTTCCTTGGCGACGACATGCGCGTCAATCTTGCCAATATATTGGTCGGTGAGTTTTTGGATTTCCTTTTCGGCGCTTTCCACTTCCTCTTCGCCCACACCGCCTGCTGTCTTGGCCTTTTTCAAAAGCTCCAATGCATCCCGTCGCACGTGCCGGACAGCCACGCGGCCGTTCTCGGCCATTTGTTTGACAATTTTGACGAATTCCTGCCGCCGTTCCTGGCTCAATTCCGGAAACGAGATGCGGATGATTTTTCCCTGTACTGTCGGTGTGAGGCCGAGGTTCGATTTCTGGATCGCTTTTTCTATCGGGTGCAGCGAGCCGGTGTCCCAGGGCTGGATAACGAGCTGCCGGGGTTCCGGCGTGGTGATACCGGCCAGTTCGCGCACGCGCATCTGCGAGCCGTAAACCTCCACCATGATATTTTCCACCAGGGTCGGCGACGCTTTGCCGGTGCGGACACTGGCAAATTCGTTCACGACCACCTGCTCGGTCTTAATCATCTTGTCTTCGGCTTCCAGCAAAATTTCATCGGGCGACATAATAAGGCAAATTAACAACGAACCTCCCGCGGGTCGAATTAAAATTACAAAGTTTCTCCCTCATCCCATCAATCGTTTTTCCGCTCCCTCATTTGTCAAATTTTCTTTCGCGCGCAATACGGCTACGCCCACTACCGGCGGGTATGCCCGATCCGATTTCATTCGCGGCTCGACATACTCAATCACTTCGAACAGCAGTTGGTTTGCGTGTGCATAATCCAGTCCCGCCAGCCGTGAAATGTAACGCGTCGCCCGGTCGATTAATTTCAGATTGCTCGGCACCACCCAAATCATCGTGTTGCCCATGACGCGACCGAGCCGGACCATGGTGCAGGTGGAGAGGGCGTTCATGACCAGTTTCGTTGCGATGCGCAATATGCCGTCTAAAAGAAAATCTGTTTTTGGCAATGGAATAAAAACGGTTTTATCGGCCGACGATTTGCCGTTGATGGCCGATTTTCCAAAATAGATCATCCCAGTTTTTGCGCCCACTTTTCGTGCGGCTTCCAGTTGGGTACTGAAAAACCCTTGTGCATCCAAAGCCAATTCCATTTCGGAAACAACAGCCACCGCGCAATCGCCCTCCTTTAAAGCGCGATATTGTATGCCGTCTAGTCCAACCTTAAAGCGCATCAATTCTGCCCGACTGATTTTCCGGATCGTCTCGATTGTTCGCTGGAATTTTTCCTCGCCAACCAGCTTGCGGACTTCATCCTCATTCCACTCCACGCACCGTGGCTCGCGTTTCAGTATATTGTGCCATGCCCGGGTGGTTTCCTTTCGTGGCAGAAATAAAAAGGCCCACGATTCCGAAGCCGTCGCGTCGTCGAACTTTCGGAATGGCGGCGTGCAATACGTCGGCGAACGCTCCGTGGTATCGGTCAGGACATCAATGCCCAGATAGTCGGCAAAGTAATTATTCTTGTGGCCGGAGCGATAAGCCGATTCTTCCAGCGCCAACAACTCCGCCAGGGGCGCAAGCACGTTTGGTGATTTTAAAGTCGCCTGAAGTTCTTCCAGCGACGTCAAAAATCGCGAGGGCAGGGAAGGGGAATCGTTTTTTTTGCCCGACAGCTCGCGCACGACCATCTCTAAAATGGTCAGCATGACGCATAATTGTATGGAGGTTGCCTGCATGCGCGTTGAACCGGTGATGGACATCGGCCCGGTGGTGAGATTGACCTTTTCGATTCGCGCATCCTGGATTACTTCCCGGCTACGCTGGACGTGCTCGCACAAAATGTCGTCAGGATTGTTGTAGACAAAATAAACCTTTGCGCCCGTCTCCACGCCGGCCCATGCTGTGCCAATGACAAAGGACGTTTCCCCGCCTTCGGTGATGGCAAAAACCACGTCCCTGGATGACACGCCCAAATCCGTTATCTGTTTTTTTCCAAATGCCGTGAAATCCTCAAATCCCTCTACCGATTTTATCAGGGCGTAATCTCCTCCGGCCATGACGCTGACGGTACGGTTTTCCCAATCCGCCGATGTCTTCTCCTCCTGCCAAAAATCGCGCCAGACTGAATCCAGCAAAATGCTCAAACGTCCCGTTGAGCCACAGCCGGTAAAGAAAATCCGCCCTCCGTTTTTTAAAGAAGCTGAAATCGTTTCCTTGATTTTTTCAGCTCGTCCGGAACTGACGAATTCGCGGAATTTTTTCACTACATCGCCATCGGCCTCGAAGAGTAGTTTCAGCGCCCTGGCGATGTCCGTTTTCGCCACCTCGCTCAAGTTTGCCGTGACAGGATGCGATGACTCGGTAACGAGCGCGCCGAGTTTAAACTGGCCGCTGATTTTGAGGAATTCTTCCGAACGTTTTTGCGATGTGACGCTCACGCGTTGAGTTAATGAAATTGCCGCGCCTTTGTCACGCCTGCATCAAACGGAGTTTTGCGCCGCGTTCATTTGCGCGCGCAACATATCGTGAAGCGTCACGATGCCGAGCAGCTTGGGACCATCACACACAATGGCCATGCCGCTCGGCGAATCCAACAGCAGCGGCTGCAACTCGCGAATCGTTTGCCGCGGCTCGCAGCAGATTCCCGGGGCCAGCTTGGGCATTCGTTTTTCCGCAATGGCGGCGGTCAATTCGTTGCGTGAAACAATGCCGGCTACTTTTCCCTCCTGGAGCATGGGGAAATGGGCAAACTCGTGGGTCTTAATCATTTTATCCATTTCCACCGGATCAAAGCTGTTCAACACCACCGGATGAAAATTGGCGATCGCCGAGACCGGCAGCTTTTGCCAGCTCAGGAAATCACGCGGCGGGAGCAGTTTTTCGAGCTTGTAGCCGTCTTGTTCCAAAAGGGCATCATAAAAATTGGCGCTCATCATGCGGCGGCTGATGGCCTGGCTGACCAACGCGCCAATCATCAGCACCGGCACGAGTGAAAATTGGTGTGTCATCTCGAACACGATGAGGATGCCCGTCACGGGCGCGCGGACCACCGCTCCCAGGCACGCGCTCATGCCCACTACTGTCAGGGTAATTGAATCGTCGCCGGATATGGGCATCGCCAGCCCAAACAACCCTGAAACCAACAGGCCGCTCATGCCGCCAAAAAAAAGTGTCGGCGAAAAAATTCCTCCGCAGCCACCAAAACCATAGGAAAGAATCGTCGCCAGCAATTTTGTTGCGAGAAGGATGCCTGCAATCTTCCAGGGGAGTTGATTATCCAGTCCCGCGGACAAGTCACCATAGCCAAGGCTGAACACGCCTAGATGGCCCGTAAGAAAAAACACCGCTGTGCCCACGCCCCACGCCAGCGCGGCCCCGATAGCGGGCTTAAGCCAGCCGGGAATTTTGCCCCATCCCCGCTGTTGTTGCCGGAGGTCCAGAGTCGCTTTCTGAAAAAAAACTCCCGCGATGCTCGCCAATCCCGCCGCCAGCGGCGTCAGCAGATACGCCCGCCATGTGGGCGCTTCAATGTTCCGCATTGCAAACGCCGGTTGCGGGCCAATTAATCCGTGAACCACCAATGCTCCGATTACCGCTGCCAGCACCACGCTGCCCAGCAGGTTGCTGTTTAAATCCTGGATGATTTCCTCCAGCACGAACGCCATGGCGCTCAGTGGCGCATTGAATGCCGCTGCCAGTCCAATCGCCGCGCCTGATGCCGCCGCCCGCCTTCGGCTCTGTTTCGCTTCACCCATCAACCCGGCCATGTTCGAAGCCAGGCCGGCGGCAATGTGCACGCTGGGTCCTTCGCGTCCCAGGCTCCCGCCGCCGCCGATTGCCAGCACACCCGCGATAAATTTTACCCATACCGCACGCCAGGGGATGACGCCAAAATCCTTCCAAAACGCCGCCTTGGCCTGGGGAATCCCGCTGCCCGCCGCTTCCGGACAAAAACGTGTTAACAAAAATCCGGCAATTGTTGCCGTTCCAATCATTACGACGAAGGTGCCGATAAGAAAGGCCAAATGCGATTGGGTGGAAAGCCGGACGAAAGTTTCCTTATAGAGAAGGGTAATCAGCCATTGGAACACCACTACCGCCAAGCCCGCGACGACGCCATATAGGCACGTCAGCAATATGTTTCGGGTATTCCTCGGCAGCTTTGCCCAATACCCGGCGAATTTCAAAGAAAACACCATCGAAGAATTACAAAAATTTCCCAAAGCTTCAAGCGCTTTGACTGCAAGCTTTTAAGCTGCAGCAGCCCTTACTCATTCTCCCACTGGACACTCATTTATCCCAATGCGGCGGTGCACGAAACTCCAAAAGTTCCTTTAAACAGGGCGTGATCATATCTGCCCGACTTTGAACCTTCTCAATCGTCAGATTCATCGGCGTCCGAAAATCTGGAGTTTCACCCTGGCCTTTTAAAGCCTTGGGATTTGCCGGCCCTTTGGTTTTTTTGCTTTTATGTAATGATGCACTCATAAGACGGCCTTTCCTTTCCCTAATGCACCATAAGCCCCTTTGCGCCGATTGCAAACCTTATTTTGTCAATGGCAGCGAAATGATAAACGTCGAACCTTTGCCGTGCTCGCTTTGTGCTTCGATTTTTCCGTGATGTTCCCGCGCCACGCGCTGGGAAATGGCCAGTCCCAGGCCGGTCCCATTTCTTTTGGTTGTGAAAAATGGTTCAAATACGCGTTGGAGATTCTCCTGCGAAATGCCCATGCCGGTGTCCCGGACGCCGATTTTGAGCCAATGGTCACTATTATCGCCCGCGGTGATTTCTGTGGAGATGGTCAGGGTCCCTTCCGTGCCCATCGCTTCGAGCGCGTTGAGCAGGAGGTTCATAATCACCTGTTGCAATTGCTCTTCATCCCCGCGAATGATTCCCGGGACCGCGCGGAAATCCCGGGTCACGGTAATCATTTTGGCGGTGAATTGGTGTTGCAGCAATCGCAGGGAAATATCCAGCACATCATGCACGTGCACATTCCGGAACGTTGTGGGCTTGGGCACGGCGAAGCGCAGCATCTGGCTTACGAGGGAATTGATTCGTTTTATTTCGCGCTCGACCGACTTGGCCAAATCG
>JASHZU010000225.1 GCA_030042375.1 Verrucomicrobiia bacterium | reverse complement strand
CTTTTCCTGAACGGCCCCAACCTGAACCTCCTCGTCCAGCGCGAGCCGGAAGTCTATGGCAGCACGACCTTGGCGGACATCGAGAAGAAGGTCCGGGAACGCGCCGCCGACTTTAAAGCCGAAATTGCCTTCCGCCAATCAAACCTCGAGGGCGAACTCGTGAACTGGATCCAGGAAGCCAAAGGCAAGTTCGACGTCATCGTCCTGAACGCCGCCGCTTATACCCATACAAGCATCGCATTGCGGGATGCCATCGCCGCCGTCGGGGTTCCGACCATTGAGATCCATTTATCCAATGTCCATGCCAGGGAAGAATTTCGGCATAAGTCACTGATTGCCCCTGTCTGCTGTGGGCAAATCATCGGTTTTGGTCAAAAATCATACGTTTTGGCCGTGGAAGCCGCCGTTTACGTTAACGAAGCCAAAAAGAAGGCCTAAAAAGGCAATTTCTTGGCCTAATTTGGGCTGTAAAAAAAATCGGAGATTGGTTCTTGACGGTATGAAAACTTTTCGTCACAATCAGGCAACGAACTTTGAAAAAGGCAGGGCCTTTAAAAAGGCGCTGGTTTTAGGCCTTGGAAGCCCAAATTTTCTGGATACGGGTTCACTTTAACGAAAACGCACCGTGGATTTAAAAGATATCAAAGCAATTATTGATTTGATGAAGAAGAACTCGATTACCGAGTTCGAATTAGAGCGGCAGGATTCAAAAATCCGTCTCAAGCGGGGTCTAAACGGCGGGGCATCCGCCTCTTCGGACGAACCCCTCCCGGTCATGCCCTTGCCGATGACTATTCCCCAGACCGCCCAATCCCCGGCAGCCGTCGCGGCCGCCCCGATATCTGCGGCAGCGACCGGCGAGATAGAAATCAAGTCTCCCATGATTGGTACTTTCTACCGCGCCCCGTCCCCGGAGGCTGGCTCTTACGTCGAGGTCGGCACCGAAGTCAACGCCGATACCGTTGTTTGTATTATCGAAGCGATGAAAGTGATGAACGAAATCAAGGCGGAGGTCAAAGGCGTCATCACCCAGATCCTGGTCGAAAACGCCAAGCCCGTGGAGTTTGGACAGCCGCTTTTCAAGGTCAGGCCGGCTTAATTCGCTAAATCTCATGTTCGAAAAAGTTCTGGTCGCCAATCGCGGCGAAATCGCCGTACGAATCATTCGCGCTTGCAAGGAATTGAATATCCGGACCGTCGCCGTTTATTCCGAGGCCGACGCCAATTCCATGCACGTCCAGCTCGCCGATGAAGCCATCTGCATCGGCAAAGCCCCTGCCTCTGAAAGCTACCTGCGGATTGACCGCATCATCAGCGCCGCTGAAGTCACGGACGTGGATGCCATCCATCCCGGCTACGGTTTTCTTTCCGAGAACGCCCACTTTGCCGAGGTTTGCGAGAGCTGCAATATCCGCTTCATTGGCCCCAGCCCGCGCGCCATGCAGGCGCTGGCGGACAAAGCCGTTAGCCGCACGCTCGCCAAAAAGGCCGGCGTGGCCACCCCGCCCGGCTCCGAAGGCGCCGTGGAAAAGGAACAGGACGCGTTGGCCGTAGCCAAGCGCATCGGCTATCCCATTATCATCAAGGCCATTGCCGGCGGCGGCGGACGCGGCATGCGCGTGGCGCACAATGATATTTCCCTGATGAAGGGATTTCACACTGCGCGCACCGAGGCCGAAAAAGCCTTTGGCAATTCCGGCGTCTATATCGAGAAATTCATCGAGAACCCGCACCACATCGAGATCCAGATTCTCGGCGACCACAAAGGCCGCATCATTCATTTGGGCGAGCGCGATTGCTCCATCCAGCGGCGCAACCAGAAAATCATCGAGGAAGCGCCCTCGCCCCTGCTCGAGCACAAATTCCGCAAACTGCGCGATAAAATCGGCAAAGCCGCCGTCCGCATCGCCGAGGCCGCCCATTACACCAATGCCGGTACTGTGGAGTTTATCGTGGACAACGCCGGTAATTTCTATTTCCTCGAGGTCAATAAACGCATCCAGGTCGAGCATCCCGTCACCGAGGAAGTCACCGGCATTGATTTGGTGCGCTACCAGATTTTGCTCGCCTCGGGCGAACCGCTGCAGCATTCGCAAAGCGATATCGAGATTAAAGGCCACGCCATCGAATGCCGCATCAATGCCGAGGATCCCTTCGACGATTTCCGGCCCAGCCCCGGCCGCGTGGAGATGTACTATCAACCCGGCGGGCGCGGCGTCCGCATGGACACCCATGCCTACGCCGGCTATACCATTCCGCCCAACTACGACTCCATGATTGGCAAGCTCGTGACCACGGGCAGGGACCGCCGTGAAGCGCTCGACCGCATGAACCGCGCGCTGTCCGAGTTCATGATTACCGGCGTCAAGACGACCGTTTCCTTCCAGCAGGCCATCATGCAGGACCCCAATTTCCGCCGCGGCGTCTATTCCACCAGCTTTATTGAACAGCTCCTCGGCGGCGCCCGCCGCGAATTGATTGAGGAAAAAACCTGAGATTGTTGAATTGAAAAATCCCGCCGCTTCCGGCATAGTTTGCTCACGTAGACAATTATTTTTCGAACAGATATACAAAAACGGGTTTGACCGGTGTCTATCCAGTGTGCAGCGCAAACATAAAATCCAGGAGCCCCAATGAGCCGTAACAAGCCTTTCAACGACCATGGCCCGCAGTTTCCCCAAGGCCGCGCCGTTTTGCCTATATTCATTATGGTTTTGCTGGCGGGCGTTTGGGCCGGTTGCAATAAGGCCGCCTCCATGGCTGACACCCCGCCGTCGTCGTCTGGCTATACCCTTCCCGCCCAGGCGCAGCCGATGCTGCCGACCGTGAAAATTTATCTCGGCGCGGAAACGCTCAACGCCGAGATGGCCGTCACGCCGGAGGAAGAGGAAACCGGGTTGATGTATCGCACCAATATCACCGATGAAACCGCCATGCTGTTTAACCTGCACGTGCCCCAGCGCGCTTCCTTTTGGATGACCAATTGTCCCATCTCCCTCTCTTGCGCCTATATCGGCCCGGACGGCGTTATTGAGGAAATTCATCATCTCGAAAAAAATGACAATGTCCCCGTCACCGCCACCAACGAAAACATCCTCTACGTGCTGGAAGTGAACGATGGCTGGTTCACCCGCCACAACATCAATCCCGGCGTTCTCATCAACACCGAACGCGGCACACTGGCCCAAACGTTTGGGCAATAATCCGCCGGCCAGGCGGATGGCTTTTGCATATGCCGCAGACCAAATCCGAAAAACTCTTTGCCGAGGCGTTGAAATACATTCCCGGTGGCGTTAATTCGCCCGTCCGCGCCTTTCGCGCCGTCGGCGGCCATCCGTTTTTTGTTAACAAAGCCAAAGGCGCGCATGTTTGGGATGTCGATGGAGGCAAGCTAATCGACTACGTCTGCACCTGGGGCCCGGCCATTCTCGGCCACGCACATCCCAAAATCATTTCCGCCGTCACTGCCGCCGCCAAACAT
Source organism: Verrucomicrobiia bacterium (assembly GCA_030042375.1). The sequence goes on along the minus strand of JASHZU010000225.1, from coordinate 4,578 downwards.
GGGACGAGCTTCGGCATCCCCAATCCCTATGAAGTCAAAATGGCGAAGCTGATTTGCGAGCGCTTTCCCGCTATCCAAAAAGTGCGCATGACCAACTCCGGCACGGAAGCGTGCATGAGTGCGATTCGCCTCGCGCGCGGCTTCACGCGCCGGGATAAAATCATCAAGTTCGACGGCTGCTACCACGGCCATGCCGATTCACTGCTCGTCAAAGCCGGCAGCGGTGCCCTCACCTTTGGCAATCCCGACAGCGCCGGTGTGCCCGCCGATTTTGCCAAATACACCATCGTTCTGCCGTTCAATGACGTTGACGCTGTCAAAGCCGCCTTTGCCGCGAACAAAAATGAAATTGCCGCCATCATCGTTGAACCGGTTCCAGGAAACGCCGGTTTATATCTGCCCAGGCCCGACTACCTGGAATTTCTCCGCCAAATTACCAAAGCCAACGGCGCGCTTTTGATTCTCGATGAAGTGATGACCGGTTTTCGCCTCGCGCCTGGCGGCGCGCAGGAACGCTTCAACATTTCGTCCGACCTCACCTGCCTTGGGAAAATTATCGGCGGCGGTTTGCCGGTGGGCGCGTTTGGCGGCCGTGCGGACATCATGGATTACCTCGCGCCACTTGGCCCGGTGTATCAGGCCGGGACGCTGAGCGGCAATCCCATCGCCATGGCCGCGGGCATCGCCGCGCTGGAAGAATTGGGTAAAGGCAAAGTGTACGCAAAGCTGGAAAGCTCCGGCGTACAGCTCGAAGAAGGCATGCGCGAGGCGGCCAAAGCCGCCGGGGTACCCGTTCAGTTTAACCGTTGCGGCTCGATGTTTTGCGCTTATTTCACGAGCGAACCGGTTTGGAACCTGGCCGACGCCATGAAAAGCGACCGGACGCGTTTCACCCAATTTTTCCATGAAATGCTCAAACACGGCGTTTATTTGGCACCTTCGCAATTCGAGGCCGGGTTTATTTCCGCCGCACACACCCGGGCGGACATTGACGCCACTATCCGCGCCGCCAACAAGGTTTTCCGTAATTTGTAACTTCTCTTTATCAAGGCCGTCTAATAGCATGATTCGCCGCAAATTAACCAGCGGCTTAACACACGAAACAACAACGAAAATAGAACAGTATATGAAATTAATAAAAGCAACCTTCCTGGCAGCGCTCACCGCGGCGGGCCTGCTCGCCTGTGGCCAGGCGTTTGCCCAGGATTCCACCCCCCCCGCTGCTCCTTCCACCGGTACGTCCACCAATGCCGCCCCGCATGGGATGCGGGGACGTGGGCCGAACTTGGACCGGATCGAAAAAGCCCTCAATCTCACCGATGATCAAAAGACCCAGGTGCAGCCGATTTTGGAGTCATGGCGTTCACAAATGATGGCTACCATGCAAGATTCCAGCCTTTCGAGCGATGACAAGCACGCAAAGGTGAAAAGCATTCACGATGACACCACCGCGAAATTGCAGCCCATCCTGACGGCCGACCAACTGGCCACATGGCAGAAAATCTCCACGCCGCGCCAGCATCACCCGGCGGCGGCGCCAGCTACTCCGCCCGCTCCAGCGGCAGGTCAATAACAGTAAGACGGGAAAACTTCAAAGGGACGGCGCAAGCCGTCCCTTTTTTATTTTAGAACACTTTCCTCAATCCGCTTTAGGGCGAGGTGATCTGGTCAATCGTGCCGTCCTGCATCAGCGCGTAAAGTTCGCCATCGGCATCCTCGGCAAAGCTGTCAATCAGGTTCTTCTGCAGGAGCATGGTGCCTTCCGCCGTTACTTTTTTGGCGTCATAATCATAACGCAGGCCCCAAATCGTCCCGTAATTATAGTCGCCGTAAATATAGATGCCGTCCAGCGCCGGGAATTGCTTTCCGCGATAGACATAACCGCCGATGATGCACAGGCCTGTGCTATGGTCAGGGAAAATGGCCTGCGATTGCAGGTTCGCTCTGTGGGTGTAATCAATAATCGGCTTGATGTATTGCGCGCCGGGCGGACCGGGTTTGAAATGATGTCCGGCTTCGTTGACGCTCCATCCGTAGTCGCCGCCGTTGACAATAATGTAAACCGCTTCCCACAAGTCCTGTCCTACATCGCCGCACCAGAGCGCGCCGGTTTGGCGATCAAAGCTGTAACGCCAGGGATTGCGCAAACCGTACGCATAAATTTCTTTGCGCGGCCCCTGCGGGCCCATGTCCAGCTCATTGACAAACGGATTGTCTGAGGGAATCCCATATTGCAGCTCGTGCCGGCGCTTGCCGCGGCCCGTCATGGAGCGCGAATTGACGTCAATGCGCAGCATCTTTGCCAGCAAGGTCGCCGTGCTTTGGCCGTTGCCGAAGGGATCGTCCCCCAAGCCACCGTCACCGAGACCGAGATAAAGATAACCGTCCGGCCCGAAACACAGTTCCCCGCCCTTGTGATTATAAAACGGCTGCGGCACTTCCAGAATCACGCGTTCCGTATTGGTATCGGCCTTGTCCGGGTCAGTCGCGGAAATCTTCATTTCGCTGACGACTGAGCGAAACGGAAAGGCGATAGGATAGCCGTACTCAATCTGCTTCATTTTTTCCGGTGTATTGATCTGGTTATAATAAATGTAAAACAGGCCGTTGGTCGTGAAACCGGGATGAAACGCGATGCTCATCAACCCGTCCTCATTGCCCGGCTTCATCGGCTCGCGGTCGGAGATGTCCAAAAACAACTTGGCATCCGAGCCGTCCGAGCCCTTCTTGACCAGCCAGATGGTGCCTTTCTGGTACACCACGAGTATCCTTCCGGAACCGTCCGGGATTTCACTCATCCACACGGGGCGACCGTAGGTATCGTCCCCTCCGCCATGGCCCGGCAATTGGCTCAATCCGGTAAAAACAGGCTTGAGCGTCAATGAAGGAATCGATTGCGCGGCAGCGCCGAAAAGAACCAGTGAGAAAAACGTCGCAGAGATTGGTTTTAAAAGGGAATTGATTAAAAACATAGAATACTAAGACTCTGCCTTTTTTGGTGTGGTTACAACAAAATTTTCAAATCGCGCTGCCGCCCGGCTATGCTAAACTAAGGAGACAGTTGAAAGCACTCATTGAAACCAGAAAGACCCGGCCGGAAAAGGTTTTCCTCGTTGGCGTCGAGCTTAAATCGCGCAACGGCACGGATGTCCGCGATTTGATGGCCGAATTGGCCGAACTGGCCCAGACCGCCGGGGCGGAAGTGGTGGGTGAAGGCATCCAGAAATTGGAATCCATCACGCCGGCCACATTTATCGGCAAGGGCAAGGCGGAGGAATTTGCGACGTTTTGCAAACGCCAGGGCGTGGATACGGTCATCTTTGACGACGAGCTTTCCCCGGCCCAAAGCCGCACCCTCGAAAAGATTTTCAATTGCAAAATCCTCGATCGCACGTCACTCATCCTCGATATCTTTGCGCAACGCGCGCGGACGCGCGAAGGCAAATTGCAGATTGAGCTCGCGCAATTGCAGCATTTGCTCCCGCGGCTCACGCGTTTTTGGGGCCACTTGTCGCGCCAGGCGGGCGGCATCGGCATGCGCGGTGGCGAAGGCGAATCCCAGCTCGAGGCCGACCGCCGCAAAGTCCAGGAACGGATTGATACGATTTCGCGCGATTTGGATTTGGTCCGCCGCCGTCGCGCCACGCAACGCGCCGGGCGGCAACGCAGCCAATGGCCGCTGGCTTCCATCGTTGGTTACACGAACGCAGGCAAATCCACGCTGCTGAACGCATTGACCGGCGCGGATGTGCTGGCCAAGGACATCCTGTTTGCCACGCTCGACCCCACGACGCGCCGGCTGAAACTGCCCACGAACCAAAACGTCCTGCTGACGGACACGGTGGGTTTCATCCGCAAATTGCCGCACGGCCTGGTGGAAGCATTCAAGGCGACGCTGGAAGAAGTCGTCCGCGCGGATTTGCTGTTGCATGTCGTGGACATCAGCCATCCACAGGCCGCTGAACAAATCGCCGCCGTCAACACGGTGCTGGCGGAAATTGGCGCGGGCGAAAAATCCTGCATCATGGTGTTCAACAAGATGGACCGCGTTTCCGGCAGCGTTTCAGTTTCACAGCTAAAAGAAAAATTTCCGCACGCGGTTGAAATTTCCGCGAAGACGGGCGAGGGTGTTTCACATTTGTTGGAGGAGGTTGGGACACAATTGCGGCCCAAACGCGAGTTTTTGGAACTGCAAATTCCGCACGAACGCGCGGAGGTCATCGCGCGTCTGCACAAGGTCGGCCAGGTCATTGAGCGCCGCTACAACGGAAAATCCGCAAAGATCAAAGCGCGCATCCCGCCACATTTCCACGACGAATTCGCCCCGTTTATCCGGTCTTAAATGATTCGGCAGGGTAACCCGATTGAGTCTCGTCAATAACTTGCCGTCGGAGAAATTGTCTGTATATTGCGCTGTACTTTATGTCACAAACGGGGCGTCAATCACTCAATACCAGCAACGTACTTTGCGTCATCATGGGCGGCGGACAGGGAACGCGCCTTTTTCCACTCACCAAAGACCGGGCCAAACCGGCTGTTCCACTCGCGGGAAAATATCGGCTGGTGGACATTCCCATT
>JASHZU010000224.1 GCA_030042375.1 Verrucomicrobiia bacterium | reverse complement strand
GAAATCATTACGGACCGCTTGAAGCGCGAGTTCAAGGTGGAAGCCAACACCGGTGCGCCGCAAATCGCGTATCGCGAAACGATTACGAAGGACGCGGACGGCGAAGGAAAATTCATCCGCCAGTCTGGCGGCCGTGGTCAATACGGCCATGCGCTCATCAAGATCCAGCCGAACGAAAAAGGCAAAGGAGTCGAGATTACGAACGAAATCGTCGGTGGTGCGATTCCGAAGGAATACATCCCGGCGGTCATCGACGGCATTGAAGAAGCCATCAAGAGCGGTGTCTATGCCGGCTACCAGGTCATTGATGTGAAGGCTCAAGTCGTGGACGGTACGTTCCACGAAGTGGACTCGAATGAACTGGCGTTCAAGATGGCGGGCATTTTCGCGCTGAAAGATGCATTTAAAAAGGCCGGTCCCATTCTGCTTGAGCCGATTATGAAAGTGGAAGTGACCACGCCGAGCGAGTATCAAGGTGACATCGTGGGCGACATCAGCCGCCGCCGCGGCGAAATTCAGACGATTGAGTCGAAGCAGGGCCAAGTGGTCGTGCTGGCCAATGTGCCCCTGGCGGAAATGTTCGGTTATGCGACGGCCATCCGCTCGCTGTCGAAAGGCCGCGCTTCCTACTCAATGGAGCCTCTGACATTCAACCAGGTGCCCAACAGCGTGCTGACAACGATCCTGGACGCTGCGGCGAAGAAGCCGGCGGCGAGGTCGTAAGCAGACGGAAATTTTCAAATGACGGCGTGTTGCGAGAGTGACACGCCGTTAATTTTTTAACTGGCAACTTTTTAGAACAGGGGTTGTTCTAATGGATGTCTTTTAGTAGTTTCTGATTTGGAGAGAAGCATGCTAAAGCAAATTTTCATAACGGGGCTTTGTCTGGTTTGTTTGCTTTTGACCACTGCTTGGACAGATTTGCTTGTCAACATTGAGAATGGGACAAGTGGAACCATATCGGTTTCAAGTTCCGAAACAGGAAAAGAAATCAAAATTAAACCGGCTGGATTCAAAAAACTTTTACATAGTTCTGGTGACTTGATCCTGACCACTCAATCAGGCACCAAATTTAAATTTCTTCACGTTGCGGTGTTCGACGTTGACGAAAAGTACCTTAGTAAGGGCAGCAGTATTTTTGGCCCGAATTGGGTTACTCTTAACGTAATGTTGGAAACAAACATGGAGTTATACGTGCTCACGCAGGACAAAAAGGTCGTTGAAAACCAACCTGATGGCTATCCAAAGTTGGGGCAAAAAATGAGTCGGTGAAACAAACACAACGTTCCGACCATTCTTAACTGCCCTGTTCGTCCTGCTCGGGTTCCTCGTAATGAGGTTCTTCGCGACTGGGCTCTTCGTATCGCTCGGGCCCGCGAGACGATTCCTCCTGGCGGGGTTCCTCGCGGCGCTCCGGTTCGCGACGCGGCTCTTCGCGCCGGGATTCCTGGCGTCGCTCCTGCTCGCCACGGGGGAGCTGGATGCGGCGTAGGACGCGGCGGAGAGATTCGATTTCGCGCTCGTCGTCGTGCTTTTGGTGCTCGGCCAATTCGACCAGTTCGAGGACTTCTTCCATTTGCTCCAACGCGTGTTCGAGGGACTCCACGATGTGGCGAACTTCATTGGCAGCTTTGGCGACAGGCGAAAGGTTTTGTTCACTGTGCGGCCGCTGGGCGGGGCGATGAACGGGATATCGTTCAACCGGCGGTCGTTCCATCGGAGTTTGCTCGGCGGCGGGCGTTTCGGGTGGATTTTCCCGCGGTGCGGGTGTGGCTGGCTCGTCGGCGGCGGATGCAGGCGACGGGGTGGGGGCGGACGGCTGGCGTCGGCCGCGTCCACGACCACCGCGGCGTCCACGGCGTCGGCTGTTCGAACGTTTCCTCGGCTCCGGTTGATTCGATTCCGGCTGATGTTCCTCTGGCATTTTTCAAATAAAGTGGCGTGCCCGCCAATAAATGCAATAAAGAAAAAATGGCGGGAACGAAAATTTTACGTGACAACGGAATGCCTTTCGGCCTTTCCGGTTATTTCTTCACAAAGAGGGCGAGGGCCGCGGTGAAGCCGTGCAGGAAACTTTTTTCCCCAACCGGGCCGATTTCGCCATTGCAGAAAAATCCGGCCAGACCGAGCGGGCCAAGCTGTTTTTGGATGAGCCCGGCGTCGTGGTTCGGCACGCCGAAGAGATTTTTTCCACGCCCGTTACAACTGCAAAGGCAGCCGCCATAGATAGTCGCGCCGCCCAGGCTCTTTTTGGAGCGGGCGAGGAGTTCGCTCATGTCCTCGCTGGCGGCGGCGGCATCGCGCCGCTGAAATTGCATCGTCTGGCCGGCGCGGGGCAGGGCGCCGACGGCGAGGATTCCGGAATTGGGATCACCACCGATAAGCTGGCGCACCAGGAAATCGCCGCGATGAAAATCTTCGAGATATTCGTTCACGACCAGGCCGATGAGCAAATTGTTGCGGGCTTTCTGCTGGTCAGCGGGCGAAAGCTTTTGGAACGTTTCCGCCAGCACCGAGTACGCGGGGCGGTTGGCGATTTGATGAATGAGATTGTGTTCGACGCGCGTGAGCGTCCAAGGTTCGCCAATGGGCGTGCAACCCTGCGAAACGACACCGGCCAGTTTGACATCGCCGCCCACGGAAATCGCGACGCCGCCATCTTCATAGACGTCGCCGTTCAAATAAACCTGCGTGGTTTGGTCGGCGAAGAGGCCGCTGGCCGCGCCGCCAAATGTTGGCAACGGCGCGTAAGCTTCATTCCACGAACGCATCCAACTTTCGGCATCCATGTGGAACGGGTCGTGGAACGCAAGCCAGCCATTGGTGCGGGAAGGTTCGATGCCCGTCTCCAAGTGCCAATAAGCCGCGCCGTTGGCTTCTTCCACCTGGGATTGTGTAAAGCGAAAACCCTTCAGTTTCGCGCCGGGCAGCGTGTAAAGGGCCAGGACAATTCCCGTGGCATTTTCGATTTCCTCGTCGCGGACAATCAGGCCTGCGCCGGAACAACCGGCCAACAGGGGGATGCGCCCGTGCACGCGGAGAATTTCCAGCGTGGCCGCCGCATGAGGAAAAAAATCCGGGGACATGAATACGAGACCTAGCGAAACTGGCTCGGGCAATTGCTCACGCAATCGCTCAACCCAGTCGCGCAGGCCGGCTTCGTCGAAG
>JASHZU010000029.1 GCA_030042375.1 Verrucomicrobiia bacterium | reverse complement strand
CCATTCCGGCGACTGCGCTGCCGCGTCACGCAACGCGGACCAATCCGGCACGGTGACCATGGCCAGCGTGTCCCCCGGCAGCAGGTCTTCCGCGGGCGGAATGGCGGCAAAAACAGAAAATCCGGCCCCTAAGACAAAAAAAAGTACTGCCAATTTGAGTTTCATTCTTTGGTTCAATTCTGCAACCCGGAGAGTTGCCGGCGAAATCCCATGGCCGATTACTTCGCGGTTGGCTTTGCCTTGGTAAAGGTCGGCGGAGCCAGGTAACGATACGGGTTATTCGGGTTGTCCGTCGAATAGGCAAACGCGTCGCGATGGTCCAGGAAATTTTTGACCAGTTCCACCGGAATAGCAAAGCCCAGCCCCTCCCCAAAAAGAATCTTCATGTTCGTCACGCCCACCACCTGGCCGGATAAGTTGAATAACGGGCCGCCGCTGTTTCCCGGGTTGATTTGGGCGGTGGTTTGCAGATAAAGCTCGCCTTCCAGCTCGCGGGTCTTGGTGCTCAAAATCCCTTCGGTCATTGTGCGTTCGAGCCCCATTGGGCTGCCGATGGCAAACACCTCATCCCCCACGTTCAAAGCCTCGGAACTGCCCAGCGTGACATATTTGAATTTCGGCGCGTTTTTGTCCTCGATGTGGAGCAGCGCGAGGTCGTGAAATTTATTGATGGCAATGATGCGGACATCCTTGTAGGTCTCGCGATCCAGTTGGTCATCGGTCTGGCTATAGACTTCTACCGAAATTTCCGTCTCGCCCTCAATCACGTGAAAATTGGTAATGAGATAGCCGTCCGGGTTCACAAAAAATCCCGAGCCCAGACCCTCAGGGGTGCGAACCTGCACGACTGCCTGGCCCAATTGTTTCACCAGGTCCTGAACGTCGCGTGTGGGTGATGCCTCCGGGCCTGCGGTGTAAAATTGCGGCGTTACATCTAACAGCGAACCCCCGGGCGGGGTCGCCGATAAAACCGAACTGCCACTCCGCGTAATTCCCGAAATCGCCGTGCGCGGTACCACAAGCACGGTATAGCCCACGTCCACGACCACGGAATCCGGCTTTTCGGCAAGGATTTTACCGGTAACGGAGGCGGAATCTTTTAACTCGAGGGTATCGGCCGCGGCAAGGTGCGCCGCGCAAAAAATCAGGAAAAATCCGACATGTTTCTTAAACGACATTAGCCTATAGTAACGGAACACGCATGCTTTGACAAGAGAGTTCACTGCCGATTCAATTAAAATTAGGCGTTTTATGCGATTTAACCGCCGGCGATTTCATAGGCAAATCCCTTCAAATACTCCGTTTCAGGGATCATTGGGATGATGGGATGGTCGGGTGATTGGGCATACGTCGCCACACGGCGCAAAATCTTCCGCGTGTCGTACGCTGCCGAGAGCAGGTTGCCCTGGAACAGTTCCGCGCTCACGTGATGCGAACAGCAAAACGTCGCCAGCACACCGCCGGGCTTCAGCAATTTCAGCGCCCGCAAATGAATCTCTTTGTAACCGCGCAATGCGTCCGGCACGGAGGCGCGATTGCGCGTGAATGACGGCGGGTCGAGGATGATTAAATTGAATCTCGGAATGACTTTTTCGTGCGGCTTGACCGCCGTTTGCGCTTTGAGCCAATCGAAAACATTCACCGCTTCAAACGAGCATTTCTCAGCCAGGCCGTTGGCCGTGGCATTGCGTTTCGATGCCTCAATTGCCTGGGCGCTCTGGTCCAAAAGATGCACGTGCGCCGCGCCGGCCCGCGCCGCGTGTAATCCAAACCCGCCCAAAAAACTGAAACAATCGAGCGCCTGCGCGCCTTTCGCAAAACGCGATACTGCCTCGTAGTTGGCCTGCTGGTCCAGATACATGCCGGTCTTGTGTCCTTCGCGGAGGTCGGTTTCGAACTTTAAGCCATTGAGGTTCACGAAGCATTTCCCATCGAACTCCCCCGACAAGACGCCGTTGCTTTCTTCCAGTCCTTCGAACTTGCGCGAGGGCGCATCGCTGCGCTCCAAAATCGCGCGCGGCGAGAAAATCTTTTGCAACGCCGCAACAATTTCCTTCTTCCGCCGGTCCATTCCCAGCGAAGTAAGCTGCAAGACCAGCACGTCCTCGTATTTGTCCACAATCAAACCGCTTAAGAAATCGCTCTCGGCATTGACGACACGAAACGACGTCGCGTCCGGCAAATACCGGCGCCGCACTTCCAGCGCCGCCCGAATTCGCGCTTCGAAAAATGATTCGTCCACTTCGATTCGTTCCGACGATAGAAGCCGCACGTGGATTTTTGATTTCGAATTGAAAAAGCCCGTGCCCAGGAAACGCTGGCGATGGTCTTTAACCTGCACGAGATCGCCATCTGCCGGCGGCCGCGTGAGACGAAGGATTTCCCCGGCATAAATCCAAGGATGCCCGGCCACGATGCGGTCGGCTTCGCCGGGCTTTAAAATGACGGTTGGCGTTGAATCCATAATATACAATAAAGATTTGCGAAAGGCCGCAGTCCTTGTGCTGCCACTCAAAACTAAAAACTCCGGGGAATCACCACATTCCTTCCGTCAACTGTTGCGTCACTTGTTGCGCCAAATTCTGGGCCAGCAGCGGCATGGCCTGGCGTTCGGCGCTGACCAAATCCGTGCCAACATGTACCAGCGTATAGCCCGTCACCTTTTTTTTATCCATCAAAAGTTTGCCCGTCGCCCGGTCCCGCGCCGTGACCACGGCCACGACCTGGACGCGATAATCGCTCGCTGTCAGCACATCCGAACTCGAAAAGCTCAACCCCTGCCGGCTGTAGCCGGTAATGACCCCGCTGACCACCACGTCTCCGGCGTCATCCGCCAGGTGATAGGTGCCGTCCGCCTGCAATTTCTCACGCAGCGCCTGCGTCACCGCATCGCCCAGCCTCGGCTGCAGGGTCTGGTTGTTAAACGGCAAAACCTGCACTGATTTTTCGCCGGCAGTTTCTCCGTTGACCGGCCCCAGCTGGTAGCCGGCGCAACCCGCCAGCAGCAAGGCGGCGGCGCAAACCGCCGGAAATTTCAGAAAACGCATGTTCAATCGTCAGACAAATGCAATCGTGGTTTGAGCGTCTCAATGCGCTGGCGCGCTATTCCCGCGTAAGGCGAATTGGGATCCAATTGCAAAACTTGATTATAATAAACCGCCGCGCCGTCCCATTTTTTGCTGTCCTCGTAAAACTGGGCAATTTCAAAAGCCCCGCGCACCTGCTCGGCTTTCAACAGCACAATGGCCTTTTGCGCCTGCGGCACACGTTTATCATCCGGATACAATGTGCTGAAATCGGTGAATGCCTCAATCGCCTTTTCCGCCGTGCTCTGGTCGTACTCGGCTTTTTCCGCCTGTTTGTAATAAGCTACTCCGGTGCGAAAAAGGGCGTCCGAGGCGATGACCGGCATATCATGATAACGGTCCGCGGCGGTTTCGTATGCATCTACCGCCAGGTCGTAATCTTTTGCTTTCTCATGGGCCGCTCCCACCCGCAACTGCGCGTGCGGCGCCACATCGCTATAAGGACCGTTCGTCACAATCTGGCCGAACATACTGGCCGCGGTGTCCATGGACGGGAAAAACGGAACGACGCCCCATAACTTGGTCCATTCGCCCCCCAAAAACCGGTTGGCAATCGTATATTCCCGCCAAAGCACGTCCTCATAGTGGCTGCTGTTAGGATATTTTTGGATGATCTGTTCGTAAGAATTGAACGCCTCTTCGTCCCTTCCCCTTTCTTCCTGGCAACGCGCAATAATATATTGCGCATCCGGCGCGTAATCCGAGAGCGGCCAGACCAGCAGCACCCGTCGCGCTGCGCGCAGGGCGCCGGAATAATCCGCCACTTTGAAATCCTGCTGCGCCACTTCCAACTGGTCCTTCGCCCGCGTCCGGATCCAATCCGCCTTGGTTCCATAGGGCTCATAATAGAAGCCCGTTTCCGGCGTATAATAAAGCGGCGCCGGCGAACGGAACGGCATCAGCGCCAAAAACGCCAAGGCGAGAAAGAAGAAAATTCTTCGAAAACTCATGCGAGCACGGTAGCGGGGTAAAATTAGCAAGTCAAGGCGGGCAATCGAAACGTTATCCCCGGAAAACGATAATCACACCATAATCCACCATTACCTTTTGCGTGCCTACGTCAAAAATCTCGTAACTAATCGGGTGGACGCCAACGATATTTGCCTCGCCCACTTCATTCAAATAGGCCGTCACCTTTTCATCAAACTTGTCATGGCCGGACTCCATGCATTGTGCGCGGCGCATCGTATGAATCCGGATTTTCTTGTCCGCGCCCTTGGCGATTGCTTCCAGCGGCACTTTTGGCTTTTCAATCAACGAGGCGGCGGGCGTGTTGCGCACCGGCACTTTGAGGCGCAGTTCTACTTTGGCCGCAGCAGAGGAGGCAATGGCATTGACCGGCCCGCTGCCGGGTGTTCCCAGGGGTACCGCCTCCGGTGCGGGTTTGGTGGATTTATCGGGGATGGTAATCATCTCGCCGCAGGTGGGACATTTGATTTCCTCGCCGGCTCCGTCGGCATCCACCGATAATTCCTGCTCACAATGGGGACAGTTAAATATGATTTCCATA
>JASHZU010000223.1 GCA_030042375.1 Verrucomicrobiia bacterium | reverse complement strand
GCCGCTCCCGCGCCCGCCCCGGTTGCGGTCGCGACACCTGTCCCGGTGACCAATCAAAACACCAATGTCATGACCGCAGAGGAACATGCCGATTATGTGCAAAAACGGGCGAACGACCTCATGGGAATCGCCATGCTGAACGACTACACCGCGCACCAGGAAATCATCCGTGAGTTAACCAATTCCGACCATGCCATCCGCCAGGCCGCGCTCAACGCGGTGGTGCAGACGAGCGATCGCCAGCTCATTCCGGAAATCCAGCAAATCGCCGACAACACCGATGACCCCGACTATAAGGAGGCGCTTGAGAAGGCGATTGACTTCATGAAATTGCCGACGCTCACGGAAATGATGCAGCAGCACAAGGCCCAGCAAAATGCCGGCGGCAACGCCACGCCGCAACCTCAGGCTCAAACTCCGGATGCCACACCCCCGCCAGGCCAGGGCCAGGGCATGTACGCGCCAGGGCAATAGCGCACATTCGTAATTCAAATTATTCCACCAAAAAATGCCCGCCCAGTTCATTCTGGGCGGCCATCGTGCTTGTTTTTTAAATCAGGGTTGACACCAAGCGTGCTTTATCACATTTATAAGCCACGCAAGGCAAGGCAGTTGTGAATCAAAAGTGGAAAATAAAAACGAAGAGTCGAAAACATTGATAATATGAAGACCATCAAAACCTTAATCTGCGCCGCGGCCGCAATCGCCGCATTGACGTTCAGCGCGACGAACGCCCAGGCGTTTATTGGCACCGTGACCAATTATGACGTGTTGAATTGGACCATCATAATTCAAACCAATATTCCTGGTGTTGTTGAGAATGAAACAAATTATGTTCAGAAGATTGGCACGGAGAAATTCAGCAACAAACAGTTGTTGGCGCTTTTGGAGACCAAGGATTTTTATAACGGAACCTTTCCCGACGGCGCCATGATTGTGGTGGGATGGGATCAGGAATGGAACGGAGATGTCCTGGTGGTGGACCAAACCGGAACGAATGTCATTTTTAACGCCAGCGCTTCTGACACCGCTTATGTCGATGTGGATTATATATATTATTACGGCGCCAACAGTGAGAACTATTCTGCCGACTTGGGCAAGTCCGGCCACGATGATTATGTGGCAAATTATGAGGCTTATTGGCAGGTTTATGATAACAATTCCCTGACGGTTGAGTTTGGGAGTTATAGCCCGGACACGGAAACTTATGACCAGAACTTTACCACGAGTAAAACTGGTGCCACCGATTATACAACATGGTCAGATACCGAGAGCATGAACGTTGACAGCAGTGGTGGCTACGAAATTTACGAAAACCTCAACGGCTATGATAATCTTACCACCAGTGGCACCATTGATGCCAGTGGTCACGGGAAAGGTTCCGCATATTACATCTATCAAAATATCTAACAATAATCTTAGGTTAAATTAAGAGAAACAAAACCGGTTCGATGCAGGCTTGGCTCGAACCGGTTTTTCTATTTCGGATTGTGGCGGATTTGTTATTTTGACGGTGTTCTGCATAGCTTATGAGACCAAAAGTTGTTTTGGCGATTTTATTGGCGGCGGGGCTCTTTGTGGGCATGACTTTCCTTTTGAAGTCAAACAAGCCAGCGGCTGCTTCCGCACCGGTGGCTGCTGCTGCGCCTGTGCCGGTGGCACAGTCCGCGCCGATTGTCGCCCCCCCACCACCTCCAACGCCGGCACCGGCGACAGTCGTTCAAACCCAGACGCCGGAAGAAAAAGCGGCGGCCATCCAGGCGGAAAAAGACCGGCTGACCCATTTGGAATGGTATAATGATCCCCAATCGCTTTCCAACATCCTCGCGGATTTGAATTCGCCGGAGAAAGAAATCCGGATGGCCGCCATCCAGGCGGCGGTGCAGTTTGGCAGCACCAATGCCATTCCCGTTTTGATGCAGGCCTATACGAATGCTTCAGACTTTGACGAGAAAGTGGCCCTGCATAATGCGGCGGATTATCTTGCCCTGCCTGCAGTGGCCTTTACTCCCGGGAGCGGCCAATTGACGCCTGAACAGCAGCAGGCGGCACAGCAACAGCAGGCCGCCTATGAAGCGAGAAAACAGGCCCGGATGCAGCAGCTTCAGAACGCGCAGCCCGGGCAAGGGATGCTCGCCCCGGGGCAATAGCAGCCAGGCGAGTCAACATTACACCTGCACATGCAATCGCGGTATTCCGGAACTAAGGAAATTCTCGCGCATCAGCTAAAATCCTCGCAAGGTGGGCCATTGTATTCACCCGCCCCGAATCCTTTCGGGGTATGCTCTTTGACATAACGTTTTTGTCGCAGCGGGCGTGAGCCCGCTCTGACCAAGCAGCCCTGAAGGGGCGCAAGATATTGGCCCAGGGTGGCGCTCGCCCGGAACGGCGGGCTCGCTGACCCTGGGTGGTGGCCGTGACGCAGTCACCGCCATTGTCCCGCGAATGCGGGACGCGCGAAGCGCGAATCTCGCTTGCAGCTTAGCGACCTGAAAATTAAAGCCTGCTAAAGCCTGTTAAAGGCGGCTAAAGGCTAATAAAGGGGTCCCCCCCCCGGGGGGGGCGGGGGATCCTCCTCATCGTCATGCTCATACTCATCCTCAAATGCAGACGGTGCGACGGGGTAAAAATGACACCCTGTACCAACCTGTACAAAGCTGTGCCGACCTGTACAAGGCCCCGGGGAGGGGGGAGGGGCGACATGTATGCAGCCCCGGTCCCGCAAAGGCGGGGCCAGGGTAAAAGGCTTAAAAAATCATTCCATATCCGCGAAGCGGGGCGTCTGCGAGCGTATCCGTTTTGCGGGACGAAGGCGGGTAATCACCCTAAATCAACCCCTTCGAAGCAAAAAACAAACTGAAAACAAACCGATACAGACCAAAAAAATGTTAAGCATGCTTAAAGCTGGGTGGGACTGCCCGCCGAAGGCGAGGTCAAGGCCAGTCAAGGTTAACCAAGGCTAGTAAAGCCCTTTTTGGAAAAAATATTTTTTTTACAAATTGTTCCCTCCCATGACACCTGCTATATTACATCGTGGAATCGTTGTAATTGAATTTAAAAGCAGCATTGACGGCAAGCCCGCCTTGTCACCTTTATAAGCCCCTCAAGCCGAGCTGGTTGGTATCAGAAATTAAAAACGAAGAATGCAAAATATGAAGGTAATTAAATCCGTGGTATGTGCCATAATGGCGATTGTCGCGGTGGCATTATGCGCGGCCACGGCCAGGGCGACCGGCCCCGGCATTGGAACAGTCGCTAATTCCACTCCGTTGACGGTGGCGATCACTCTCACCACTAATACGCCGGACACGTTTACCACGAACGCGGCGGCCCATACAGTCAGTGACAATTTCTCGGTTGCGAAAGTGACGATTAATAATACGTATTTGCTGAACCTGTTTGCGCATTGGGACAAAATGACGAATTGGCCGTCCGGCGCAAAACTGGTGGTTGGCTGGGATGTGGAATGGAACGGCGACGTGTTGGTGGTGGATAAAACCGGAACGAACGTGCTCTTTGATGCCAACGACACCCCGACGAATTATTTCAGGGTCGATTATTTCAGTGATTATGGTTCGGCCTCCTG
>JASHZU010000222.1 GCA_030042375.1 Verrucomicrobiia bacterium | reverse complement strand
TCCTGTTCGACTCTGTTCTCTCTGAACTGGTCATTTACAGTCGTAAAATACTGTACCGGTTATCGTTGCGAAACTGCCCATTGGGGAAGGTGCCGTCCGCCCTTCCAGTCGAGAGTTGAATCAGAACTGGAAGTAACGTCAGTAGTGACGGACGGCATGCTGGAATGTAGGGTAAATATTGATCTTTCTACTACTGCCCTTTGGGGAAGTCACCATCTGCCTGTCAAACCGCAGGAGAGTTTTGGGACAGAGATTAGGATGCGTCGCTTCCTTTTGAAGTCTTAAAAAGCCCGGCTTCGTCCACCAGGCGGGTAAGTTCCGCCACCGATTGCACTTTTAATTTCCTGGTCAGGTTTGTCCGATGCAATTTCACGGTCCGCTCATTGATGTCCAGGTCTGCGGCGATTTCTTTGTTCATCTTGCCCTGAACAACCTGGCTGAGCACTTCCAATTCGCGATCGCTAAGGTCCTGGAAGCGATGCCGCAAATTCTTCAGGCGCGCGCGCTTTTCTCTTTCCTGTTCTGCACGCGTGAGGGCCCGCTCCACCGCCGCCAGCAATTCCTCCTTCGGCGCCCGCTTCGTCAAAAAATCCTCCGCGCCGCTCCGCATGGCGCTGACAGAGGTGGGAATATCTCCCTGGCCGGTCAAAAATATAATCGGCAGCGGGTTGGCCGTTTTTCCCAGGGCGTCCTGCAATCTCAATCCATCCATGCCCTGCATCTGCAAATCGGTCACGACGCAACCGCTCGCTTCTGGCCCTAACTCTTTCAAAAATTCCTCCGCGGATTCAAAGGCCTCCACCGTATAACCCACGGCGCTCAACAGACGGGACAAGGACTTCAGAAAAGACGCGTCGTCATCCACGATAAAAACTGTCCCCGACTTACGCGAAAATGCGGCTGCCATATCCATAATTTATTCGTCAAAGCACCGCTGGCAAGTCGCCTTCCTTCACTTTCAGCGTTCCCGCCGTCGGCAGAATAAAGGTAAACGTTGTTCCTTGCCCCGGCTTGCTTTCCACCCAGATGTCCCCGCCATGCGCTTCAATGATCGTCTGAGTAATTGCCAGGCCCATTCCCATGCCATTGGACTTGGTCGTAAAGAACGGCTCAAAAATGCGGCCTACCGCGTTCGGCGCGATGCCGGTTCCCTGGTCGCTTACTTCCACCTGCAGGTTCCGGTTTTCCGTTTGTTTGACCCGCACGGTCAGCAATCGTTGGGACCTCGGGATGGCATCCATCGCATCCATTCCGTTCAAAATAAGATTGAGCAGCACCTGTTGCAAATGCACGCGATCGCCTTGCGCCTCTGGCAATTCCGCGGGTATTTGCACAACCATTTTGACATGACGTGCCGCGGCATCGGTTCGCGTCAGCGCTACCGTATCTTCCGCCAGCTCGCGCAAATCCAAAGGGTTCAAGACCAGGCTCCGCCGTTTGTACAATGCGCGCATCCGGTCAATGACATTGCCCGCCCGCTTGTCGTCTCTCCGGATGTCTGTCAGGATCGCCCGCACCTCGTCTAAATTCGGGGGGCTGCTCTGGAGATAAAGTTCCGCCGCCTCCGCGTTGCGCAAAATGGCGCCTAGCGGCTGGTTGAGCTCATGCGTCAATGCCGATGCCAGTTGCCCCATCGTGGACACCCTGCTGACATACGCGAGTTCAGTCCGCTGCCGTTGAATTTCCGCTTCCGCACGGAGATGCAGTCGCCGCTGGAACAGCAAGCCCACAATCGTTACCGCCTGGGCCACAAAACCGGCGATGACAAATAAGATTAAACGTTTGTGTTCCTCCCAGAGTGTCTGTGGCCGGTAGCGAACCACACAATCCACCGGCAACCGGCTTTCGCTGATGTTCCAGCGCTGCAGCACCCGCCAATCCACCATTGGCGTGCCATTGGTTCGCACTTCAATAGGAATCTGGTCGACCGGCGTGCCATTCAGCACCTGCAATGCAATTTTACCTGCCTCCGTACCCAGCGTTTCATTATCTATGACATTGCCGCCCAGGGCGCCGGTGCCAATGGATCCTTCGCCCAATACGTACACTGGCACGCCGGCAGTCGGCGCCAGCATTTGAACGACCTGGGATGTATAAAATGGCTGGCCCGTGATGTCGCGCTGTACTGTGCTCAACAAAATAACCGTGTCCGGCGGCAGAAACGCTGCCGCCCGGCATTCCGCTGCGACCGGCAGGTTCGTCCAAAAATCAAACCTTACCCCGTCCACCTCCTGCGCTACTTCTGCGATGCGCCCCAACGTAGCCTGGTCTGCCTTGGAAATACCTCCAATGACCACCACGCGCCGTGTCTCCGGTTGGAGACGGAAAATAAATTTAATTGTGCCCGGGATATCAAAGTGCTGGAAAATCCCGGTGAAAGGCCGCCCGCCCGGTGCCTTGGGCACGTCCAAATCATTAAACACCACAAACACACACGGGATATTCGTTGGCAATACCCGGGCCATCTGCCGCGCCAGGTTGAAATTCCGCGCCATGAACATCATCGCCAGGTCGATGGGCTGGTTCGCATACTTGTCTTTGATGTAATTGCCAAAAAGATTGTAGTAATTCGTATCGGGAAAGCGGCCTGCATCCAAACTCTCGGAATAAAAATCAATCCGGTTGGTGCTGTTTAGCCTCATCTCCTGCCGGACGGCCTGCTCCATCAGCACATTGCCCGGCAAATCCCGGGCCTCGCTGAAAAGCAACAAAACCCGTTTCGCGTAAATATCCTCGTCTGCGTTGGTGATTTGCGCCCGGCCAGATGTTGCCAGCAATAGGAGACACAAAGCCAAAAGCACCTGAACGAACCGTCGTAGCCCATGGCCTGTTTCCGGCAAGAATGGTTTTATCTGAATGATGGCATCCAGCCTATCCCTCTTGCCCGCGTTTTCAAGCTTTTCGGGCCATTGCCCGCGCCAAAAATTCATGCGCGTACTGGTTTAAACAATAGCCATCCCCAGCCGATTAGAAAGCTCATGCCTCCCACCGGCGTTATCGCCCCCAGCCAAAGCACGTTCGTGGCTGCCAGCAAGTAGAGCGAGCCGGAGAAAAAGAAAATTCCGACCAGGAAACACCACCATGGCCCGGCTTGAAACGGTTTCCGCTCTGCCAGCACAAACAACATCACCGCATGGATGAAATGATAAAACGCCGCCTTTTCCCAAATGGCTGTCGTGCCGTATTGCACGAGAATGGTTTTCATCCCATGCGCGCCAAACGCGCCCAGCGCCACGGCCAGCAGGCCCATCAGCGCAGAGAGGCGCGCCGCAAAGGTTTGACTCATGGGCAAACTGTTCAATGTCATCAGTCAAGAGTCGAGATGAAAATGTGCCGATGCTTCCAAACACTCTCGACTTCATGCGAAGAAGCCGTTATTCCATCCTGCAATGCCTCTGTTATTGTATATCGGAAGCTTTTGCATCGGATTTTTGCTGGCATTTGGGTTGAACTGGCTTGCACTGATTCCCTGGCGTCGCAGTTCTGGGAAGCATTGGACCGAAAGGGCGCGGCTTCTATATCCCGCGCGAGTTTCCGAACGGATGAATATTTGGTTCATTCCAGCTAACCTGGTAATTTTAAATGCCGGCCTGCATCTGGAAATAAACTTCTTTGCCACAGCCATTCTCGGATTTTTAGGCGCGATTTTTGCCGGATTTTTCTTTAACCGCGAAATATTTCCCGGCCTGCAATTCACCCTATGGCTGCGTCTTGCTGTCTCAGGACTCTTCCTCTTTTTCCTTGGTTGGCTTGTGCTGATTTCGGCCATCTTTTATATGCCAAAAGATTTTGGATTGCTCACCTGGCTCATTGCTGGTGGCGTATTTATGTTCATGCTGGCATTTAATCTTGGACAGGGACTCCGCTTGTTAAGATGGTTCGGCGTTTTGCAACCCGCCCCCGAAATTCTAAAAACTCTTGTCGCCGAAGTTTCCGAAAAAATGTGCGTTCCTGTTCGCGCCACATGGACTTTGTCCACCCATATCTGCAACGCACTTGCCCTTCCTCTCATTGGCCAGCTAATTTTTACAAACAAACTTTTGGAAACCCTTTCGCAGGAAGAAACTAAAGCGGTATGCGCCCATGAACTCGGCCATTTGAGCGAATCACGCAAGGTCCTGCTTGTTCGCGGCCTGGCTTCATTCGCCTTTTATCCGCTAATTTTTGCACGGCCATTGAGCTCATTCAGCGCCCTCGGTTATGGCTCGTTCTTAATATTTTTTGTATTATACTTTTTTCTGCGATTCATTGGCCGCCGTATCGGTCGCAACATGGAAAAACGCGCCGACAAAATCGCCGTTGAAAACCAGACTGATGGAGCGGTTTATGCGCGCGCGCTGGAGCGCATTTACGAAGCGAACCAGATGCCGGCTGTTATGCCACGCCGCAGAGTCCACCCGGATCTTTATGATCGCATGATGGCCGCCGGCGTTACCCCCGATTTTCCAAAACCGCTTCCGCCAAACAAGCAAAGTTGGACCAGTTATTTGATATGTCTCTGTCTCTTGGTCATCCTCCTTTTATTCTTTGTTTGGAGAAGCTGTTTTTCTTCTTAATCATTTCGGCATCTGCAATTTCAATTCCGCCGCCAGCGTAAGCCATTTCTATTCTCCACCACCTACGGTTTGCTTCAAAAAATTGCCCGTTGGCATTGTTATTTCCAACGGAACCGGGCTCTTTGCGAGAGTAAACGTCTGTTCAGCTATGAGATAAAATCCAGTCAGCTCCTCGTTTGAGACGGCGATGCCAGCCTGATAATAGGCGTCGGAGGACGGGACGGTGAGGACCTGGTCTTGCGTGTTAAAAACTTTTCCGTATTGGATGCTTCCTAATTCTTCCCAGCGAGTCCCGGCCAGCAGCCAGGTAGTGAAGCCGCCCACGTTCACTTTTGCCATTCGACCCAGCCTGAATTGTTCCGGGGCATTTCCCACGATGGGAACCAGCGTGACCGGGTCTTGTTGCAGGGTGCTGATATGGAAAACGCAACCCACCGC
>JASHZU010000221.1 GCA_030042375.1 Verrucomicrobiia bacterium | reverse complement strand
GCCGCGGCGTTTCGCCAAAAACAATACATGATGGCAGTGCTTTATATACAAGGAACATGAGCGTCGAAGTCCGCAATGTTTCCAAACGATTTGGGTCTGATGTCGCCGCGCTGGACGACGTCAGCCTCAAAATCGAGTCCGGCGAATTGGTGGCGCTCCTGGGCCCCTCCGGCTCAGGCAAAACGACCCTGCTTCGCATCATCGGCGGGCTGGAATTTCCGGATAACGCCAACGCCCAGGTTCTGTTTCATGGCAAAGAAGTCACCACCCTGGCGGCGCATAAACGCAAAGCCGGTTTTGCCTTCCAGCATTACGCTCTCTTCCGGCACTTGAACGTCTTTGAAAATGTCGCCTTTGGCCTTCGCGTCCGTCCCTTTTGGAGGCGTCCCCGGGAATCGGAAATCCGTGAACGTGTGGAGGGCCTGCTGAAACTCGTCCAGCTTGAATCGCTGGCCCAGCGTTTTCCCTCGCAGCTTTCCGGCGGCCAGCGCCAGCGTGTGGCCCTGGCGCGCGCCCTGGCCGTGGAACCCAAAGTCCTGTTGCTCGACGAACCCTTCGGCGCGCTTGATGCCAAAGTCCGCAAGGAATTGCGCCAATGGCTGCGTAAACTGCACGAGGAAATTCATCTCACCACGCTTTTCGTCACCCACGACCAGGAGGAAGCCTTGGAAGTGGCCGGGCGTGTGGCGATTTTGCGCGAGGGGAAAATCGAGCAGATTGGAACGCCCAAAGAAGTTTACGACCATCCGGCCACGCCCTTTGTCTATGATTTTCTCGGCGACGTGAACTCCTTTACAGGCCATGTGCGTGACGGCAATATGCACATCGGCGAAAGCAAGTTCGCCGCGCCAAAAAACCTTGCCGAAAGTGATTCGTCAGCGAAGATGTTTGTGCGCTCCCACGACATTCGCGTAACCCGCGAACCCGCCAGCCCGGCGGCCATTGCCGCGAATGTTCTGCGCTTTAACATCGTCGGCGCCATTGTGCGGCTTGAACTGGAACGCACCGAAGGCGGCGAGAGTTTTACCGCGCATCTCAGCAAGGAACAATTTCAGGAACTGCAGCCGCAACCGGGCGGCCGCGTCTATGTGGAACTGCAAAACGTGAAAATTTTCCCCGAAGATTTTTCGATCTGAATCAGTTCCCGGAATGGAGACGCGGGGTGGCGTCCACGATGTTGCGCTCAAGCAGCTTGATTTCTGATTCAGGCGCATCGCAACCGGGCTTTTCAGCCGCAGGCGCGCCAATGGGACTGGCCGGGACCATGGCCGTTTTTTTGGCCAGGCCCAGTGTCGCCATCCAGTGTCGCATCCGAAGCACAAAGGGTGAACCGCCGTTCATGGCTGCAAAGCAGCTTAATTTGTGCCAGCACAAACTTTTTGCGGCGCGCTATTTGTTCCAAAAACCAAAAACCCCGCCTTGGAAAACCACTTCGGCAGCCACTACCACCAAGAAAACCATGCTGACCAGCGCGTTGAGACGAAAGAACGCCAGGTTAATCCAGTTCAAACTCCGGCGCCGCGCAATCCAGTGTTCCAGGGAGAGGCATCCGGCGATGATGAACCATCCAATAAGATACGCGACATGAAACCGGCAGAGTAATCCAAACAGGAACAGCAAGCCGCACATGACCATGTGGGCGAGGAACGCCGCCGCCAGCGCGTTTTTTTGGCCCCACGCCACCACCAGCGAGCGCAGGCCGGCCGACTTATCGAACTCATAGTCTTGCAGCGCGTAGATAATATCGAACCCAATAAGCCACAGCACCACCGACAGCGCGAGGAGGCTCATCTGCAAAATTTCCAGCGTTGAAATGTTGTTGCCCTTGACTGCGAGCCACGCGCCGATGGGCGCGAGCGCCAATGCGACTCCCAAAAAAACGTGCGTGTAATCCGTGAACCGTTTCGTCAGCGAATAAAAACACACCACGGCGAGCGCTACAGGCGAAAGATAGAAGCAAATGGGATTGAGAAAGTAACTCGCCGTGACCAGGCCCGCGGCGGAAAGCGCGCAGAGAAAAATCGCGCTGGCCAGCGAAATTTGTCCGCTCGGCAAATGGCGGTTTTTTGTCCGCGGATTCAGCGCATCGAATTTCCGGTCCACAATCCGGTTGAACGCCATCGCGCAGGTGCGCGCGCAAACCATCGCCGCCAGGATGAGCAGGAACGTCTTCCAGCCCGGCCAGCCGCGGGTGTCGCGCGCGGCTACCAGCATCGCTGCCAGCGCAAAGGGCAGGGCAAAGACCGTGTGCGAAAAACGCACGAACGAACCCCATTTGTAAATCGTGGAAAACATCTATTCCTTTTCTTCGGCCCAGCGCGGCGCGAGGTCGTTCTTGATTCCCAAATGATCCAGCACGCGTGAGACGACGGTATCCGCCATTTGCACAATCGTTTTCGCGCCGGAATAAAAACTGGGGTTCGCCGGCAAAATGATTGCGCCGGCCAGCAGCAGCAATTCCATATTTTTCACATGGACCAAGCTCAACGGCGTTTCACGCGGCACGAGGATTAATTTTTTCTTTTCCTTCAGCACCACGTCCGCCGCGCGCAACAAGACGTCCTCACTATAACCGTGCGCGATGCGTCCCATCGTGCCCATGGTGCAGGGGATGACGACCATCGCGTCCGGCGGGTTCGAGCCGCTGGCGAACGGCGCGTTCATGCTCTTCAAATTATGCAAGGCCACACCTTCGGCCAGTTTCAACCCGCCCGGCAATTCTTCGGCAATGACCTGTTGCGCGTAGTTGCTTTGCACGACATGGACGTCATGCTCGCGCGGATTCAGATTATCCAGCAGCCGTTGCGCATACAGCGCCCCGCTGGCCCCCGTGATGGCGACAAGAATTTTCAAACCTGCTATCAGCATAAGCGATTTAATGTCCAAACAAAAGCACCAAGCAGCCAATCGAGCTTGCGTTTGAAATTGGGAAGCATGCAAATTAGGCGCGTGTTCAGGAATGCGGGCATTATTTTTATCACGATTTTGCTGCCAACGCTTCGCGCGGCTGCCTTGACCTTTCACGTGGCCGAAGCGCCGGATTGGGACGGCTATTTTCAAACGACCAACGGCTGGCTGGGGGCTGATGTGGCTTATTCGGTTCCGCTGGCAACGAATAAAATACTCTGGCTGTTTGGCGATACCTTCGTGGGCCAAATGAGCGACGGCAAGCGAATAAACTGCCGCATGATTCACAACTCTATCGCCATCCAGCAGCCAGGCGAATTGCCACAATTTTTTTATCCCATAGACAAGGACCAAGAGCCGCAGTCTTTTATAAAATCGCTGGACTCCAAAAACTATTTCTGGCTGGGCGACGGCGTCCGCACCAGAAAGGGCCTCTTTTTTTTCATACAGCAGATTGCCTGGATTAACGACACCGTCTGGGGCTTTAAGGGTGTCGGCGCGTGGCTGGCTTTCGTCGAAAATCCCGACGCGAGTCCCGCCCGCTGGAAAATTTCCAAACGCAAACTGCCGTTCACCACCCTCGGCGGCGACCAAGGCGTGGTCATTGGCTGCGAGACTCTCCAGTCGGGCAGCAAGGTTTATATCTACGGCTATAGCAACCGTACTAACGACGCCTCGACAAAGTTTCTTATCATGGCTCGCGCGCCAGAAGATAGTTTGGACGAGCTTGATTCGTGGGAATTTTTTTCGCGTGGCCACTGGGTGAAAGATTTTCAGGAAAGCACGCCAATCTTTTCCGACGTGGGCGCGGAAGGTTCGGTTTCGTGGCAGCCGTTCTTGAAAAAATTCGTTTTCGTTTATTCGGACGGGATCGGGGGAGAAATTGTGATGCGGACCGCCAATGCGCCGGAAGGGCCGTGGAGTGGCCCAATCAGGCTTTATCAATGTCCTGAGATGCGCATTTCGCCGCAGGTCTTTTGCTACGCCGGCAAAGGGCATCCCGAATTGAGCGCGACGAATCAATTGCTCATCAGCTACGCGGCCAATTCCGGAAGCCTTTCCGAAGTGGTGAACGACACGCGCCTCTACTGGCCGCGATTCATTCGCGTGACTTTCGATCATGAATAAACTTGAATTTCGCATAATTTCAGCGATGCGGTTCAAAACAGCTTGAGTCCGCCCCGGCCTTTAGCAAAATAACCGCGTGTTCAAATTTGTCCTTCTTTGCCTGGCCGTGATTTTTTTGGCCGGTTGCGCCGGGAATTCCGTCAGTCATTTGCCTCCTTCGGAACCCGCGCCAACCAGCGCTAATGCCCTTCCCACGCCCGCGCCCACGCGGCCTGTTGAGCCCGCACAACCCATTCCGCCGGCGGTTCCCAGTCCGGTGGCGCCGTCGGCCTCGGTGGATACCTGGGTCACGCTCAAAAGCTGGGCGGATGAAAATGACCTGGCTACGCCGCGCCGCGTGCCGAATTCGCCCGTGGCGGCTTACTCCGTTACTTCGAAGAACGGTACGATGGTCCTGCAAATCGGCAGCCGCGAAGCCATCTGGAACGGCATCACAATTAATCTCGGTTTCGCCCCGGAATTTATTGACGGCGAAGTCTGCCTGCATGAGCTCGATTTGGACAAGAATTTCCAACCGCTTTTGTGCGAGCCGCCGCTGGCGTTCCGCACCAACGAAGTCATCGTGATTGACCCCGGTCATGGCGGCAGAAACACCGGTACTATCAGCGTGTTGGACGGACGTAATGAAAAGGAATTTACCCTCGATCTGGCGCTGCGGCTCAAACCGTTGCTCGAAGCCGAAGGCTGGAAAGTTTACCTGACGCGCACCGCGGACACAGATGTCTCGCTCTCGGACCGTGTCGCCTTCGCCGAAGCGCACAACGCGGCCCTGTTCATGAGCCTGCATTTCAATTCCGGTGCGCC
>JASHZU010000220.1 GCA_030042375.1 Verrucomicrobiia bacterium | reverse complement strand
GCTCCAAAGTCCAACTGCACTGAGCCAATACTTCGCACTCCGTTGGTGTCGGTGAATTGAAAGAGAAATCCGTCGTCAAGGCCGGAGCCGTTCGGCGAGTAAGTCACGGCGCTACCGTCCAATCCAAGCTGGACTCCCTGGACTGAAATGGAGTAAGGCAGTGAGAATTCGACTGGCGCGCCGGGCGGAATCGGCTGCGAAATGAGTTGAGCCAGATTGATGTTGACCGCAGTATCGTTTGTTAGAACTAAAACCCGGGAAAGAGCAACGGCGTTCTTAATCCGCAAGTCGAGGAGCACCTGGCTGAGCCAGCCGGTAGTGTCCGCCACGGAGGCATTTTCTATCCCCAAAAAGCCGTGAGGGGCGGTATCACCACACGCGTCGGTGCCGAACATATTAGTGCTGCTGACGACCGTGGGCGGAAAGTTCAGAGAGCCGCCCAGTTCGGTGTCTCCGTTGAACTCCGACCAGAGGGTATTAGTGGTAGTGGATGGCGAACTGACGGGGCAGTCATCGTCAGCGTTGACGAGGAATTCGGTCGGAACGTTGACGCTGGAAGGTTGCAAGTTGGGCACGGAGGGATCGCCAATGTAGAGCGTGCCCGAGGACGGAGCGTTGATGGCGCTGGAGAGGCAAATTGCCGCGCCCAGACTATGTTGGGCCACGGCCGTGAGGGTTCCGCGGCTGGTTCCGGCCAGAAAAATGCAGAGGTTGGTCCAGCCGGGGATTTGCTGGATGACGGCCTGAATGTCCCAGGCGTTGGTTACGCTGACGCGGTACTGGTCGAAGGACGCAGTGGGATTGGGCGGGCTGTTGGTGTACAATTTGTTGCCGTAAGGGTCTTCCGGGCTGTCAACTGTCACCGCGCAGAAGCCGGCGCTGGCAAAAAGCTGGGCGCTCCGGACCAGGAAATTGGTGGCGGCATTCTCGACAGTGTCGTTCGTGCCGGGAGTGATTCCAGCGTCGCCGGTGCCACCGGTAAAGAGAAGAACAATGGCCGAGGGCGGGCCGGACGGCTCGTTGATCATGTATTTGATTTTCACCAGCGTTGGAACACCGCCGATGAGTTGCCAGCGGCTGTATACCTCGCCATACGTGGCGCATGGGGCGGCATCAATATAAACCCAGGAGCCGGTGGAATTGATGTAGGAATCGGTCGTGCAGACGGGATCGGCACCGGCGAACCAGACATGGCCGGCTATCCAGGCCATGAGCAGCAATAGCACGCCCCTGCGTGCCCAAGGCGGGCAAATCGGCAAGAGGCGGCAATCTGTCTTCATACTGCCTTTCGGAATCTCGTCCAATTGCATTCTCTCTGATTGTTAGCTTCCAGCAAAACGGCTCTTCCTGGAAACGACGAGTGATGAATTAGTCGTCCTTTGATTCTCTATAACGAACACTTTAGGGCTGGAAATGGTTCGGCGCAACAATAGTTCAGTGACAATTGGGTAACGAGTGGCGCCCAGACTGACACCTCGTCCGGTCAGGAAAGTTGAGCCGGATCCAGCCGTTACCAGCAATGAAACGTGATTTTATCGTATTGGTTTTTGATACCGTTAAGGACAGTTAAAGGGGGGAGCTTCATCGCCGGCATGGAATTGGTCACGGCGCGAAAATCGTGCATTTTCCCAATTTTAACGATTAAGGTGAATTCACCTAATTGTAACCTGACGCTGAATTAGTGGCGGCGGAAATGCTGTAACGGCAATCCGTTATGTTGGAAGAGGAACGTTCGAATGACTCAGCCGCTTTAGAAAGTGTCGACCTCCTATCGCTGGTCGAACACCGCGAATTCGTTCAGGCCAAAGAAACAACTGAGAACGTTTACAAGTGGTTTCAGAGTCATCATCACGAATACGTCGGCGTGGTTTCCGGTGGAAAGCTCATCGGAGTCGTGTCGCGCGGGCACATCGGCTTTTTGCTTGGCGCTCGTTTCGGCTTCGCCCTCTACGGGCACCAAACCGTGGACGAGCATTTAATGAAGGATTCCCTCCGCATTCGCCGCGGCACTTCGCTGCTCACCATCCTGGACCAGGCGCTCTCCCGCCAGGGCGACAGCTTCTACGATGACGTCGCGCTCATCGACGACAATGAAGAATTTCTCGGCATCATTACCGTGCCCACGCTCGTGAAATGGCAATCGCGCCTCATCCTGCAAAAGACGCAACTGGCCGAGCACCAGCGCCACGCCCTGCAGGAAAACAACCAGCAGCTCTTTCGCAGTTTGAACCAGTTGCGGCAGTCCCAGGGCCGATTTGAAATCCTCTTCGAGAACAGCGCTCTCGGCGTGGCCCTCATGAACACGCGCGGTGAAATTGAGACCGGGAATCACCGGCTGGAAATTCTATTGGGCCGGCCGATTAACGAGATGGCCCACGCTTTCAACCTTTCCGAGCTCGTCGCGCCGCAGGAGCGGGAAAATTTTCTTCACCTGCTGCGGGAGCATGAAGTTGACAGCCAGGAATCTTCGCCTCATCACAGTGAATTTCGCCTGAGCCTGCCCGGCCGCGGCCCGCGCTGTTTCAAATTTTTCACCAGTTGGATCCGCGAAACCGGCCAGGTTTGCGCCTTGCTGGATGACATCACCGAGCAGCGCGTCCTGGAACACCGCCTGATTCAAAAGGAGAAATCCGCGATGCTTGATTCACTCGTCGGCGGCATCGCCCATGAAATCAACAATAAGCTCGCCCCCATCATCGGCTTTACTGAATTGCTCCTGGGCCAGCTCATGCGCGGCCAGCCGCCCGAAAAACTCACACGCTATTGCTCCATGATTCGCGAAAGCGCCCTGGACTCGGCCAAAATCATTCGCCAACTGCTCCAGCTTTCCCGTCCCGTCACGGCGGAGCTGGCCGCCTGCGACGTTCGTGATTTGGTGCGTGAAGTCGTCGCCTTTCTCGGTTTTCGCATCCGCGAAACCGGCTGTGAAATTCTCCTGGACCTGCCTGCGGAGAAAATGTTGATCCGCGCCGATGTGACGCAAATCAAACAAGTCGTCATCAACCTCACGTTGAACGCGCTCGACGCGCTGGACGCGGGACGAAAAAAACAATTGCGCTTCACCGTTGCCGAACAAAACGACCGGGTCATCCTCAAGGTGGCGGACAGCGGCCATGGTATTAAGCCCGAGCATCTGCCGAACATCTTCGATCCTTTTTTCACCACCAAGAACCCGGAAAAAGGCAGCGGCCTGGGCCTGAGCGTCTGCCTCAGCATCATCAAACAGCACGGCGGCGAAATCACCGCGCGCAGCGTCTGGAACGAAGGCTCCGAATTTGAAGTGTCCCTGCCCAAAGCCTCCGAGGCCGACCTGCAACTCGATTCCGCCAGGCCCGCCCCGTTCAACGGGGACAAGGCCGGCCCATACAACGGCCACAGCACGGAACGCCAGCGCGTGTTGGTCGTGGATGACGAGGAGTACATCACTTCCATGATCCAGGAAGTGTTGCGGAACGAAATGAATTGCAGCGTCGAGCGCGTCACCAACGGCCTGCGGGCGGTCACGCGCCTGCAACAGGCGGATTTTGATTTTGTGATTTCCGACGTCCGCATGCCCGAGCTCGATGGCTTCGGCCTCTATGAATGGCTTAAGGAAAATCGCCCTCATCTCGCTCAACATTTCCTCTTCATCACTGGCGACGCCGGTAGCCAGGACCTCAATCAAAAACTCGAATCTCTCGGTGCGCACGTCCTCCGCAAGCCTTTCAAGCTCGAAATACTCGTCCGCGAATGCCAAAGACTGGCAGCGACAGCTTAATCCTGATTGGCTTCTAAAATACCCCTCCCCTAATTCGGGGATACCCACCGTCTTGCCCCCCAGCCCCGTTTCGATAAGATAGCTGCCCGCGCCCGCGTTTAGAAATAAATCTATGAAAATGACATTTATTATGTTGGGACTCATCCTGTCCGCCGGATTGGCGTCAGGCCAGGGCAATGCGCTTCCCTATCAAAATCCCAACCTGCCCGTGGACGATCGGGTCCGGGATTTGGTATGCCGCATGACCCTCGAGGAAAAGGCGCGCCAATTGGACTTGTACCACGGCGCGCGAGAGTTCCTGGGCACCAATCAGATGATTGATCGGCACCAGGCCAGTGCCAATGCTGTCTTCGATCACGCGCAGGCCGAAAAAGTCCTGGGTTCCCTTGGCGTTGGCGCCATCCATGACCTTTATCCCACGCCGCGACTTTATAACACCATCCAGGCCTGGGTCATCAAATCAAACCGGCTCGGCATCCCGGCCCTGTTTATCGAGGAAGGCCTGCATGGCTACATGGCGAGCGGTGAAACTGTTTTCCCGCAAAGTGTGAACCTTGCCACCACGTGGAACCCCGAGCTCGCGCGCGAAACCGGCGCGGCCATCGCCTCGGAAGCGCGCGCGGACGGTATCGACATGATTCTCGCGCCGGTGCTGGACGTCGCGCGCGACCCGCGCTGGGGCCGCGTCGAAGAGGATTTCGGCGACGACCCGTTCCTGTCCGGGCAACTCGGCCTGGCCTATGTCGAAGGCATGCAGGGCGATTCACTGGA
>JASHZU010000219.1 GCA_030042375.1 Verrucomicrobiia bacterium | reverse complement strand
ACCTGGCAGCATTGAAAAAGGAATGGATCAGTTCGGGCAGGCTGATCCAGACGGAAACTCTTGAGGACATTAAATTTTCCGTCGTCATGCTGTCCAGCAATACCACGCTGCCGTTCACATCATCCTCGTCCCAGGGTGCATCTGGCAATTCTCCCCCGAACGCTTTGTACGTCGGCCAGTTCCAGTCGTTATTAATTGTGGGAACGTCAGTGAAAGCGGTTGAGAGTGTTGCGGCACACTTGAGCGGCGGCGCCAACCCGTCTTTGAGCGAGAACGCGCAGTTTGCGGAAGACCAGCTCTCGCAATTTCATGGGGCGCCCCTGGGTTACGGATGGTTCAATGCCAAGGCGTTTTTCACGGCGCTTTCAGCAACGTCATCGGATTCGGCCTCCATGTGGGCCAGTGCGATCCCGGGTTCGGGACTGGAAGGGCTTCGGAGCGCCAGTTTTGCTTTTCGCGAATCCCATGAAGGTTTGCGACTGGAATTTTTTGCGGCAGTGCCCGAATCTGCGAAGGAAGGCATTTTTAAAATGATTGCCCCCGTGCCCAAGGACGCCAGTCCGCCGTCGTTTGTGCCTGCCGACGCGATGACGTTTTGGCGCTATCGTTTGGATGGGCAGCAGGCCTGGTCGGAACTCCAAAAGAGCCTCGCGACTATTTCGCCCGGGCTGCTGGCCAGCTTGAATTCCATCATCCTGGTCGCCAATGCCGCTGCCCAGCAAGAGGACCCCAATTTCGACATCACCAAAAATCTGATCGGCAATTTGGGTGACGATTGGATGCGCTATCAAAAAGCACCCGCCGGCAATTCCCTGCAGGATTTGAACTCGGCACCGTGGCTTTTCCTTTTTGCCGCCAATAACGCCGACCAGGCTGCGCTGGCCCTGAAAACCGTGTCGGGAATGATGTTCTCGGGCGGGCAGCCTCAAACGCGTGATTTCCTGGGACGAAAAATTTATTCCATTACCCTGCCTTCCCCGCACTTTCCCAGTGGTGCTCCTGTCTCAGCCTCTGCGGCGGCGCCGAGTACGATCTATTGCACGGCCAGCGGCGGCTACGTGGCCCTGGCGACGGATCCCTCCATGATTGAAGGTTATTTGCGCAGTGACGACGTAAAACCCAAGCCGTTGAGCCAGGCGCCCGGCCTGGTGGAAGCCGCCCAGGAAGTCGGCGGAATGGACAGCGGATTGTTCGGCTACGAAAACCAGCGTGAAACGGCGCGCAGCCTGTTCGGGGCGTTACGGGGAAATGCCAGTGCCAGCCCTTTGACGCTCAATCCCCTTATGTCTCTTCCGGGCAGGGATACGAACCTGAGCGACATGATGAATTTCTCGCTGTTGCCGGACTACGACCAGGTGTCGAAGTATTTCAACTTCTCCGTTTATGCCGGCAGCGCCACCAGCAAGGGCCTGGACTTGAAGGTTTTTTCGCCGCGCCCGCCGGAGCTGAATTAAGAGGCGGGATTAACCGGTTTGGCTTCCGGGCTTTCGCTTTCCGCCTGCGGCATTTTGACCTCGTCCTGTAATTGTTCCGGCGGTGTGGTGGCCAGACCGGGGTCGGCAGTAACCGGCGCGGGCGGTTTTTCCACAACAATGCGGCGGAGTTCATCCGCGGCAGGCAAATCTTCCAGGCCGCGCAGGCCGAAATATTCCAGGAACATCGGCGTAGTGCCGTAGGTTTGCGGGCGGCCGATGACTTCGGCGCGGCCCACGGCTTCCACCAGGGCGCGTTCCATGAGCGTCTGCATCACGCCGTCTACGTTCACGCCGCGAATCTGCTCCACCTCCGCGCGCGTGATGGGCTGGCGATACGCGATGATGGCCAGCGTTTCCAGCGCCGGCTGCGAAAGCCGCGGCGGACGCGCTTTAACACCCACGAGCGCGCGCAGCCACGGCGCAAATTCCGGTTGCGAAACGAATTGCCATGCGCCCGCCACGCACGCCAGCCGATAGCTCCGCGCGGCGGTTTCATGCTCGGACGCGAGCTGTTCCAGCACGGCGGTCACGTCGTTCTCTCTGGCTTTGCCAAACGCTTTGGCGTCGGCATCGGCATCTTCCGCTTCGGCGGCGTTGGCCAGGACTTCGCGAAGTTCTTTGACGCTCAGCGGTTTTTGGGCGGAGAAAAGCAGGGATTCGAGAATGAATTTTAATTCCATTTGGATTTACGATAGACGATTTACGATTGGCTCGCGGGTTGGGGATTCTCTTCCGCCGGCAAAGCCGCCGCCGGTTCATTGGGAGGCTGGGGGTTTTCTTCCTGAGCGGGGGCGGAAAACAGCGCGGACTGTTCGGGATTTTGCGCCCGGATAATTTCGATTTCACTGAAATGCTCCGGTTGCCTGCAGACGAGCTGTTTCAGACGAATCAATTCCAGGAGCGCGAGGAACGTGCAGACAACCTCTGAGCGGTTCGCGGCGCTCTCGAACAGCTCGGAAAATTTGACGCTGCCGCGCTCGGTGACGGTCTTGAGAATAAATTCGATTTTTTCGCTGACGGTCCATTTGTCCTCGAAAATCTCGCGCGTCGCGCCTTCACGCTGCTCGAAGCGTTTGAGGA
>JASHZU010000218.1 GCA_030042375.1 Verrucomicrobiia bacterium | reverse complement strand
GCCCGGTTACTGGCCGGGATTGGCGGCGGAGTTGGTGTCCGAAACAATGTGCACCGCGCCGCTGGAATCCACTTCCACAGACAAATTATAATGCGCCGGCGGCGCGAGCCGGTTGGTAGGCCATGAGCGGGCCATCAGCAATTGGGCGCCTTTGACATTATTTTGCCCGGGCATGGTGCCTTCGCGAATCCATTCCAGGCGGCGCTGGACGACCAATTCGTCGTGCAGCTTCTTGGCCTGTGCGCGGACGACTTGCAGGTCGCTAAATTTCTGCTGCCATTCCGTGATTTGCTCATCCCGGTTGGTCAATTCGCTATGATAGAAGGCGTTGTTGGTTTCCAATTCAGCGACTTGGACCTCGGCCGCCCGGATTTTCGCGGTCAGTGCATCCATCGTATTTGACAACGCCGTCTCCTGCTCATCCAGCGATTGGTTCTCCGCCACCAGGCCGGCAATCTGGTCCTGGGCCGATTTCAATTGGGTGTCCCGGTTGGAAAGCGTATCGGAGATGGAAAGAACCTGGTTGCTCAAATCCACCAGTTGCTCGCGGCTGGCGCTGAGGTCGTTGGTCAACGCGAGGTTGACCTGGCGTAAATCGTTCAATTCATCATTGGCCGCGACAACCTGGTTCGAATAATCGAGGATCCGGTTGTCGTCCGCCTGCCGCTGCTCGTCAATGTGCTTTTGAGTAATGACGAGCGCGACGACCAGCCCGATGCAGGCCAGTATCAGAATGACGGTCACGAGTGTTTTCATTGCGCCTTAAAATTGCCCCAGTTGCGCCGTTTAGCAAGCAAAACACCGGTTACTTTTCAGCGGGCGCCATGCCCCCGGCCGGCACCGCGTTGGTTTCGGAAAGCTCTTGCACTTCCGCATTCAGGTCCGGGTCCAGGATTTGGACGTCGGCGGCCTTTTTCAACTTGGCCAGGTACGGTGGCGCGAGTTCGTCAGTCTTTTCCTGGGCAAGGACTTCTTTTATCCGGTCCGAAACGGTAGAGTCAGTTCCGGGCACTTTATCGGTGAGCGCCAGCTTTTTGGCAGGCGTCTTGTCCAGCAACTGGATGATATGATAACCGTACTGGGTCTGGACGACGTCGCTGATTTCATTGTTCGTGAGCGCGAACGCCGCGGCTTCAAATTCCGGCACCATCTGGCCGTGCGAAAACGGAGGAAGCTCGCCACCTTTTTCCTTGGTGGTAGTGTCGTCCGAATATTGCTCGGCGAGTTTCGCGAAATCTTCGCCCGCGCGCGCGCGTACCAGGACATCTTCGGCCTGCTTATGCTTTGCTTCGATCACGTCTTCGGACAAGGGCGTGCGGGTCGTCGGATCCATCGTCATGAACAAAATGTGCCGGACATGCACCATTTCCGGCTGCTCCACGTCCGCCGGGTGGGCGTCATAAAATTTCTGGATGTCGTCGGCTGTCACATTGACGCCCAGGACGCGCTGCAACGTGGCCATGGCTGTGGCTTCCTGGCCAACTTTCTTGCGCAGGTCCGCCTCGGTGGTGCCGAGCGCTTCCAACTGTTTATCCAGCATTTCTTGGGAGCCTCCCGAACGGTCGAGCAACGAGGCCATGGCCGCATCGGCTTTCTTGGCGCCGTCGGCCCGGTCCGCGTCGTTGGCGTTTTGCAGGAGCAATTGGATATCAATCAGCCGCTCCAGCATCTCGGCCTCCATCCGCGTCAATTGGTCGGGCGGGATTTCCCGGCCCTGCGCCATATATTGGGATTTGATGCCCGAGAGGATCTGGTCTACGTCACTGCGCTTGACCTCTACGCCCGTGCCTTTGGCCAGCACCGGGTCACCGAACAGCGCGGCCATTTCATCGCTGGTGGAATTGGTGGAGGCCGCTGTCGTGGTTGTATCAGGCGCATCGGCATAGGCTGAAGGAAGGGAAATCGCGGTGGCAGCGATGGCCGCGAAAAGAATATGTTTTAATTTCATTTGATGTTTGGGGTTAGAGCGTTTTCCGCAGGGATTGGTTCAATAATGATTTGGTTATTTTACAGTTTTACGACCTTGATGTTGCTGATGTCCCCGTCCTTTTGCAGCTCGTCCAGGAACGCCTGGGGCGGGACGCTGTCCAGGTTCAAAACCGTCAGCGCCAGGCCCCCGGCGGTGTCGCGCGACAGGCTCATGTTGGCGATGTTGACGTTGTATTTGGCCAGCAAAGTTCCCAGATGGCCAACGATGCCCGGCCGGTCCTTGTTGTTGAGCAACAGGAGCGTCCCGGAAATCGGGATTTCCACCGGCGTGCTGAACAACCGGACGATGCGCGGGTTATTCGGCGAGCCGAAAAACGTGCCGCCCGCCGAAATCAATTTCTTCTCACCGCTGAAGATTTGCACGTGGACCCATTCGTTGAAGGTCACCGGCTCGTCGGATTTCTTTTCCTCGACGGTGATGCCGACGCTGGCGACAGCCGAACGCACATTGACGTTGTTGACGTCCTTGAGACTGCCGTTCGCCAGGAAGCCCTGCAAAACGGCGCGCGTTACGGGGTCGGTGTTCGGCAATTGCTGCGCATGCCCGCCATAGGTGATATAGATGCGGTCTCCGCCGGTCGGCGAAAGCTGGGCGACCAGTTTGCCCAGCGCTGTGCCCAGCGGCAGGTACGGTTTGACCTGCTCATAGGTTTTGGCGTCCAGATAAGGCAAATTCACTGCGTTGCGGACTTCGCCGGTAAGCAAATAGCCGGCGATGACTTCCGCCACTTCGATGCCGCATTTCTCCTGTGCTTCTTCCGTGCTGGCGCCCAGGTGCGGAGTGAGAATCAGGTTCGGCTGCTTGCGGAACGGATGGTCGGCCGGGAGCGGTTCCACCGTGAAAACGTCCAGCGCCGCGCCGGCGACCTTGCCCGACTC
>JASHZU010000217.1 GCA_030042375.1 Verrucomicrobiia bacterium | reverse complement strand
GAAAAAAACCGGAATCGCGTGCGGATTAAACGTCATGCCCATCACCACCAGGTTGTTCGCGTTCTCGCCGTTCAAAAGGTAGTTCCACGAATAACTCGAGCCGGTCAGCGTAAAAATTCCCTGGAAGTCCGAAGGACAGCGCAAAACATTCGTGTTGCCCAACTCAGTTCTCAGAACGGTATCCACGTTGGGCAAATTGTTCGTGGCCATGGCATTGGTGTCCAACGGCACATCGTACATGGTCGGCAAAGTGTTGTTGTTCGCGTCCACGTACATTTGCAATGCCAGTCCGATCTGGTGCAGGTTGCTGACGCAGGCGGTGGCGCGGCCTTCTTCTTCCGCGCGATTCAACACCGGCAGCAACAGCGCGGCCAGAATCCCGATGATGGCGATGACGATGAGTAGTTCGAGCAGGCTGAAGGCCGTGGCCGTTGTTCGCCTCTCATGAACAGTCGCGGGGTTCATTGCTGGCGCGGGATTTTCTCCGTCTCCATTTGGTGCTGCAATTCCTCCAGCACCGGCGCCAGTTCCGCTTTCGTTTCCGCCGAGCTTTGGCTGTAAAAGGTGTCCAGCCCAATCGTCCGGACCTTCGCCTCCAGTTCCGGGCTAAGCGCGGGACCATTTGTACCGCCGTTGGGCTGCGCCTGGCTATTGGCCTTCTGCAAATTCTTCATCGTGTTGTCAATGAGCCGGCGCCGTTTGTCCTCGGGCATCTGCTGGTAGGCGTTAATCATTTGCTTAAAACCGGTCGGCAGGGTCGCCTCCAAAAATTGGCTCTTTTCCTCTTCCGTCATCTGGTCGAACCATGAACGAATCGTGTGCTGCAGCCGCAGTTTCTGGCGCTCTTCGTAGGACAGGGCGTTAAGGTCGTCCTCCAATTTGCGGATGGCCCGGGCCCGCGCATCCCCGGTGAGCTGGGAAAAATCAACCGACTCCACATACACGCGGACTTTGTCCGCGGTCATCTTGAGGTTCTCCAAATACCAGTGCCCGGCCATCGCCAACAACCAAATGCCGACAATTGCCGCCACCGCGCCAATGAGAAAACTTCGCTGGTGCACGGCTGAGTTTAACCCGTTTAAACGAAAAGCTAGAAGAAAAGTTTGGCAGCGAATTCCCGGCGACATTGGTAAAGACTAAGACACGGCCGCGGTCCATATGTCACGCGGCGCGCCTGCAAATCTATACGCCGAACCCTGGCGATTGAGCCGTCAGTGGCTTATTTAGTAATCGCAGCCGGTAAGGCAGCACAAAGCGGCGAATCCAAGGACGAGTACAATGACCCGAATATTTTTTTTAAGGAATGTTTTCATATTTGTTCTGATTGTTTGGTTAGCAACACGATAACATAACGCCGTTAACATCTCATTCAATACTGCTCCCATGGCTGCATCCGGTGAGGCAGCACAAAGGCGAATCCAAGGATTAGTATGATGACCCGAATTTTTTTACAAGAAATGTTTTTCATATATGTTCTGACTAAATCTTGGTTGGCAACAAGATAACATCCTGCCGTTACTCAAAATGGCTGCAACCGGTTCAGATGACATGGAAAAGCGTGTGGAAAGGCGGCAACAAATCGCCCCTTGTGCCGGCGAAAAACCAAGGGCTAACCAAAAAAAACGTCCTTGCTAATCTCTGGGGCAGGCAGAAAATCACAAAAAAGCCCACGCTGATCGTGGGCAAGAAATCATATAGGAGATCCCAATTAAATGATCAGCCTGTCAACTTTCAATGATATTGCTTTTGCTGTGTTTATTTTAACACTTTCCTTTATGATAACCGTTTTTATTTTTGAAATACACAAGACGGTTAAGGCGAAAACAAAACCATTCATTTCTTTCATGATTCCCACGCACAATGATGCAGATTATATTGTTGAAACGGTGGAAAGCGTGTTTAAATCCAATGAACAGGGCAGGTTTGAAGTTATCGTAATCAATGACAAGAGCACAGACAACACTTTGGACATATTGGAGACTTTAGGGAGAAAATATCCGATCCAGGTGATAAACAATAAGATCAATCTTGGAAAATCAAAATCGATTAACTGTGCTTTTCCAACGACAAAAGGGGAAATCATCTGGATACTCGACTCGGACACGAAAATAAACGGGAAAATCGTCCAGGATTCCATAGCCAGGCTGGAAGATGAAAAAGTAGGGGGAGTGAGTAGAAGGCCTGTTCCGATAAACCGGGGATTTCTTGCAAGCATGCAACGAGTTGAATATGGAATGTATGGGCTGATCCAGGTTTCCTATAATCCTTTTTCAACCGTGGCTTTGTGGGGTGCATCCATAGCAGTCAAAAGGGGTGTTTTCGAGAAAGTAGGGATGTTTAGCGATAATTTTCTTACGGAAGACCAGGACCTGGCTTTAAAGATAGGAGAGACTGGAATGAAGACACAAGAAGGCATTCTTCCAATTCATACTTATGTTCCTGAGACTTTGGAAGCATGGTATCAGCGAACCGTGAGATGGTCTGGTGGAGCAATACAGAATTTCATAATTCATTTTAAGTTTTTTATGAAAAATCCGGTTGTCATATTGTTCCTGGTGACCAATGTGCTCCTGGCCATTGCCTTCCTTGTTTCTTTTGTAAATAATTTCATCTTTCTCACGAACTTTTTCGTTCATTTCGATTCATTCAGAGATACCGGGAACTCATTTTTTTCCTCTTTTGGGTTTGCCCGGACAGAAAGTGGAATGAGGCTTGATAAGATTGCGCTTCTTTATCTGCTTTATCCTTTATTCTCGATCCCCTATGTTGCGGTAAATTATGATTTAAGGAAAGAGCCTTCAAAAATATGGCTTATATTTCCTTATTCGCTGGTTTACTATCCGATATTTACTTTTGTTTGCGCACTTGGGTTTATCAAGGGGATATATGTAACACTTTTTATTCCCAGAGGAAAACGTGCCTGGTAAAATTCCAAAATCGGGGGAAAATAATTGCGGGAAAAACCACCAGCGAAAAAAGGCATTTACGCTGATCGAGCTGCTGGTGGTGATTGCCGTCATCGGCATTCTCGCGGCGGTGCTGCTGCCGGTCTTGAACCAGGCCGAACGAAAAGGGCAGGCCAGCGCCTGCCTCAACAATCTTCGGCAATTGTCCATTTGCTGCAAAAACTATGCGGATGACAATAGTGGCGATTTGGTCTCATGCTGGCCGATCGGTTTTGACGATTACCCCGTCAATCCCTATTCGTGGTGTCCGGGCTGGGCGTCATACGAAGAACCCAGCGACAACGATTACGGCCCCAGCCCTCAATTCGACTGCACCAATATTTATGCCTTGGAACAGGGCGCCATCTGGCAGTATAACAAAACGGTGGGCATCTATCGCTGCCCCGCCGATGACCGGAGTCTGGGCGGCTGGCCGGTGGTTCGCAGCTATTCGATGAATTCATGGATGAGTGGCCGGAGTTATGGCGACCCGACCGGTGTGACGTATTTCACAACGCCCGACTTTGACCAGGCACTCACCTACACTTTCTTCCGAAGGGAAAATCAAATCACACAACCTGCCCAGATGTGGTATTTGATTGATGAAGACGGCAGCACCATTAATGATTCCATGTTTGTCGTGGATATGGGTCCGGTAAATACCATTCCCGACCTGCCGGCCACCCGGCACGGCGGCGCTTATGAACTGAACTTTGCCGACGGTCACGTGGAATCGGACAAATGGCTCGCGCCCAGTTCCGATTGGGAGGATGACACCAGCCCGGACCCGGATTGGGAAAAATTGCAAAGCGAAACTACGGTTGAAAAGTGAGCGTGCGGACGCCTTCGTAAAGGGGCGGTTCTGATATCTGAAAACACCCCGCATGGTTTCCTTCAAAGCGTGCTTCTCTGTTCTTATATGTTCCGATCGGATTATCCCCAGCGATAACGAGTTTTAAATTTCATAAGGCGAAAATCAATCTCAAAATCAGAAAGTATTATACTGTGAATCAGTAGCTTGCGCCGGGCTGTGGGCCGGCCACGATTTTTTTGGCCATTTTTCGCCGCCACCAGTTCCAGGCCAGGATTTGCACGACCATTGGCGCAAAGCAAAGTACCCAAAACACGCTCATTGAGGCCGGCCGGGTCATATCCAGCCAGCGATAGCGCGCAAAAAAGGCCCGCGCCACGGCATCGTTGGCGTGGTTCGCGATTACCTGGCCGCCGACAGCCAGGTCATGTGCGGCAACCAATCCTCCTGCGGCCGCGTGCCACGCGATGGCCAGACCGCCGGTCGCCACCAGACCGATGGCTCCGCCGCCCAGCGCCAGCCCGCCAATGGCCAGTCCGCCAAAGGCGACCAGCCCGAGGCCCAGGCCACCGAAGGCAAAGATCCCAATGCTCACGCCACCGGTGCTGATACCGCCCACCGCAATGCCGCCGCTGGCGTACAAAATTCCATAAGCAACTTCACCAAAAGCAATCCAGCCGACCGCCGGCTGCCGCTTTTGTCCCGGCAATGTGCCCATCCGATAATGCACCAGCGGTAAACCGAACAGTGTGGTGCGGCTGCGATATTCATACGGCATCGTCCACCACGACGTCGCAAACCATGATGTCGTTTGGTTCTCGTATAGTTCCGGGTGGAGCTGCTGTTCTTCTTCACGAATTCGCGCAAATGCGTTTTTGAACCAGAACGCAGTGACGAAGATAAAAACCGTGTAGGCGATGATGGCCACCATCCCAATGGAAATTCGGAGCACCGGTTGATTCCGGTCGGGCAAAGAGCCTAAAAGAAAACAAGCCGCGAAGAAAACGATGAACCCGCCAATATGACACCAATTGTAACGGACCATCATGGCGCGTTCACGCGGCGTGCGGGTGGATTTCAGGCCCGCGCGCATGCCGAGATAGCCGGCCACTATCCCGATTATCGGGCCAAGCAACGCGCTGA
The DNA here is from genome assembly GCA_030042375.1 of Verrucomicrobiia bacterium. Next base: position 526 of record JASHZU010000217.1, on the reverse strand, counting down.
GCATGGACAAAAACGATGCGCCCGTCACCGCCGCGCCGCCTTTGGCCGCGGAAGCCGCCACCGTGACGGCCTTGGCCGACGCCGCGAGCGAGATGGGCAATGCCGCGAGCACGCCCATCGTGAAGGCCTGGCCGGGATTTGTCCGTGCCAGCGCGCCCTCCACAAAGGCCGTGACTTGCTCCTGCAATAATTTTCGCCCGCGCGAGAGCCGCTGCCGCGTCGCTTCTTCCGATAACTCTAAAATGGCGGCGACGCGCTCGATGGATTGTTGTTCGCGATAAAACAACACCAGCGGCTCGCGGTAGGCATCCGGCACCTGCGCCAGCGAGCGCCACAGGATTTCCTCTTCCTCCTTGCTGATGGCGTGGCCGGCGGGGTTGGAAACGGTGGCAGTCGTCGCCGCAACTTCATCCAACGGTTCCGCGGCGGCGAGCGGGTTGCGGGTTTGCTGGCGAAAGGTGTTGTGAATGCGGTTCCGCGCGATGCCAAAGAGCCATGATTTAAACTTGGCCGGCTCTTTTAAGTC
>JASHZU010000216.1 GCA_030042375.1 Verrucomicrobiia bacterium | reverse complement strand
ACTGGGCCGCCATGAAAGCAGCGCGGGGCAAATACTTCGTTACCCTCGATGCCGACCTGCAAAATGACCCGAAAGATTTGCCGAAATTTTTGGAGGCGCTGAAAAATTTCGATTGCGTCTGCGGCACACGCGTGGCCACCCGCAGCCAGGGAGATGGCTTCGTCAAAGTTGCTTCTTCGCGCATTGCCAACTGGGTGCGCAACAAATTGTCCGGCGAAAATATTTCCGATGCCGGCTGCTGTTACCGCGGCTTCAAACGCGAATGCGTCCAGGACCTGAAATTTTTCAAAGGCATGCACCGGTTCATGCCCACCCTCATCAAGATGGAAGGTTTCACCGTTACCGAAATCGACATCAGCACGAACCCCCGTTTCGCCGGCGAGAGTCATTATGGCGTTTGGGACCGCCTCTTTGCTTCCTTTTACGATTTGCTCGCGGTACGCTGGATGAAGAAACGCATGTTCAAGTACAAGGTCGCGGAGAAATTGAATTAGTCGTCAGAAATGAAGTCATGGGTAATCCGGTTCCGGTGCTGTCCGGCTGGTTTTAAGCCTCTGCCGGAAATGCTCTATTTTGCCCAAAATTGCGCGATTTTTATCGTGTTTCTTGTAAATAAACCGTTAAATAATTACCATATTGACAACTAAATCTGATTGTGCGTAAATACATTGTAATAACATTGCATTGGCGTTTGATTTACAGTCAACCCGTCTATGGAGTTTGATTGGAACAACACGCCATTTGAAATGGATGGTTCTTTGACTCAACGCGAAATCGAGGAGTCCTTTGAGGATCCTTTTGCGATTCGCCTGTTGCCTGACTCGTCGCGGTTTAGCGTGCAGGCCCGGTTTTTTAATTTAGGCGTCTCCGCCTCCGGTATCGGTATCTTCAGTGTCTATCGCACCAATGGCCGGCTGGTCCGGGTTCTCCAGGCCCGCGCCTTCGAACCGGAAGAACAATTTTTTTATCAACGCAAAATAAACCAAACATTGCAATCGTGACACCGCCGCAAGGAAGCCGTCTTGCGGCTCAAAATCAATGCGTGCCTTTGCCAAATGGGAAGAAGTGCCGCTCTTCGACAACGAAGAAAGCGAGGCCGAATTCTGGTCCCAGAACCGGCCCGACCTGCGGCTCATGGAAGCTGCTGTCGCCGGCAACTCGGACGCGGAGTCCATTACCATCACGCTTCGCATGGACCCGCGCATGCTCGCGCGCATCAAACGCCTGGCCCGCTCCCGGTACCTGAACTACCAGAGCATGATTAAACAGTGGTTGAGTGAACGAATGGAAAACGAGTTGCGCGAAAAATAAAATGAAGACGAACTCAAAATTTAAAATTTTTACCCCGCCATGCGGGGCAAGAAATTCAAAATTGCCGGGGGCCAATGCCTTCACCCTCATCGAACTGATCGTCGTCATCTCGGTCATCGCCCTCCTGGCGGCGCTGGCGATGCCGGTCTTCAACATGGTCACAAACAATTCCCGCATTCAAAGCGCCACCGCCGAGCGTAACGAAATTGAAACGGCCATTGAAGCTTACCACGCCGATTATGGTTTTTATCCGCCCAGCAACCCGAATGTTAACCCGAATGCCACCCCACAGTATTTGACCCCGGCTTTGACCAACCAACTCTACTACGAATTGGAAGGGACAACGGCCAGCAACACTCCCAGCTATATTGGTTTCACCAATTTGGACAATAGCGGCGGCCTGAGCAGCTATGCGGTCCAGCAGTCATTCAGTGTCAACGGCTTTATGAATTGCACCAAAGGCACCGGCGAGGACGCCAAGACGGCGCAAAATTATCTTCCCCGCCTCAAACCTGGTCAGATCTGTACGTTCACCAACACCACCACTCTTGGCGTCGAGTTCGTCCACCTGCTCACCTCCGGTGTCACATCTGATCCCGGTTATTATCCCCTGGGTGCGGGAATTGTTACTGAGGACGGACGCAGCGCCAACCCCTGGCGCTATATTTGTCCCGGCATCAATAATCCCAAGTCCTATGACCTGTGGCTTCAGATCGTCGTTGGTGGAAAAACGAACCTCATTTGCAATTGGAACAATCAACAGCAAATCAACGCCACTAATTACCCCTGAACAAACTATGAAAATTGATTCCCCCAAATGCTTTTCAGGCAAATTGCCTTCGGTAAAGGCCTTCACGCTGATTGAACTGCTCGTCGTCATCGCCATCATCGGCATCCTCGCTGCCATGCTGATGCCCGTCCTGAGCGTCGCCCAGCAGCACGCCAAAAAAACCACCGCCAAACTGGACGTAAATCAGCTCGCCAGCGCCATCGAGGAATATGAGTCTGAATACAGCCGCTTTCCCATTCCCACTGCCGTGCAACAATCCGGCCAAACCAACGTCACCTTCGGCGGTGTCTATACTAATGCAGCCAACCCCACCATCACATGGCCAACTTTCCCTCAGCCGGGTTATTACCCGAGCAATTCAGACGTCATTGCCATTTTAATGAATTTCACCAACTATCCCAGTGGTGGTCCCACGGCCAATGTTAATTACCAAAAGAATCCCCAACAGCACACCTTCCTGAGCGCCAAGATGGCGCCCGACAATGCTTCTCCCGGCGTCGGCTTTACGGACCTGAACTACCGCGACCCGTGGGGCAGTCTCTACATCATCACCATGGATTTGAACGAAGACAACAAAACAGAAGATCCCTTTTACGAAGACTGGTCCATTTCCTCATCCACTGGCGTGCAGGGCGGTGCCGGGTTGAACGGCCTGATTTATCAGCCTGCCGATGGCAACTACGCCTTCCACGGCAACGTCATGGTCTGGTCCATGGGACCGGACGGACCGTTTGATCATGCCAACTCGACCTTTACTTATCAGACCACACCTGACGGCACCACTGGTTGGGCCAACGACCCCTCCAACAAAAACCATATTTTAAGCTGGCAATAAAAATGATCGGCAAGCGCCATATATTAATGAGTAAGTCCGCAAATGGAGCGGGCCGCTTCGGCGCTCAGTCCGGCGCTTTTACGCTCATTGAACTGCTCGTGGTCATTGCCATCATCGGTATTCTCGCTTCCATGGCCCTGGTGGTTTTTAACCAGGTCATGATCCAGGCGAAAAAAACCCAGGCCACTACAGAAATAAAAAGTATCGAAGTTGCCATTACGGACTATGAGCAGGCTTATAGCCATCCGCCCGTTTCCACCGCTGTGGGACAATCCGGTTGGACCAGCGTCACCTATGGCGGCAACTACGTTAACGCCTCCGGCACTCAATGGCCGCAAAATCCCCTTCCGGCAAATTACGTGTCAGGCAATGCCGACGTCATTTCCATTTTGATGGACATCACGAATTATCCCGGCGGCAGCGCCACGGCCAATGCCAATCACCAAAAAAATACCCAGCAGCATTCCTTCCTCACCGCCAAACCGGTCAGTGACACTTCCTCGCCCGGCGTCGGCTCGGATTTGAATTACCGCGACCCTTGGGGAAATCCCTACATCATCACCATTGATTTGAATGACGACAACAAATGTGAAGACCCCTTTTATAGCCAGGCGGCGGTTTCCGGGCCCAATCCCGCCGGCCTCAACGGCCTCGTTTTGCAGTCCGACGGCAATTATGCCTTCCATGGCAACATCATGGTTTGGTCCATGGGCCCCAACGGCCCGTTCGACCATAGCCCTTCGACGTTCGATGCAACCAAACCGGCCACCGACCCCTCCAACAAAAACCATATTTTAAGCTGGCAATAAAAATGAGCGGCAAGCGCCAAATATTAAACAACATTTTCCGGTGGGGCCAGACTGCGTCGAGCCCTAACCCCCTGTCTATTAACTCAAAATTCAAAACTCAAAACTCAAAATTTTCCCACACCGGTTTTACGCTCGTTGAGCTTCTCACCGTCCTGGCCATCATCGGCATCCTGGCTGCCGTCTCCGTGCCCGTCCTGAAAAATTTCGGCAAATCCGATGTCAGCGTCAGCGCCTCGCGCCAATTGCTCGATGACGTCGGCCGCGCGCGCCAGCTCGCCATGAGCCAGCGCACCACCGTTTACATGGTTTTCGTCCCGACCAACTTTTTCGTTATTTCTGGAGGCAACACCATCTTTCAAAGCCCATCGGCCTACCTGACGACACCCCAGCAGTGGAACACCGCCAGTAATCTTTTGGGCATGCAATACGCCGGTTACACCTTCATGGCCTACGGCGCGCTCGGCGACCAGCCCGGCAATCATCAATGGCATTATCTCGCCCCCTGGCAG
>JASHZU010000215.1 GCA_030042375.1 Verrucomicrobiia bacterium | reverse complement strand
GATGTCAATTGCCCGGACTGGAGACCAGACCATTGGCTGGTATCCATCATGTCGTGGACTTCCCCGACGACGATTTACGATTACGACGCGCAGAACGACACGTTTAAGAAAAGTATTTTCAATACGGACGTCACTTTCCCCGGCTTTGACCAGCTCACCTTCAAAGAAGTGCAGGTGCCCGGTCATGACGGCGTCATGATTCCGCTCTCCATCATCTACAAGAAAGGCATCCCGCTGGACGGCTCAAACAGTTGCATCCTCACCGGCTATGGGGCGTATGGCATCAACCTGAACCCGCGTTTCAGCATTCTCAATTCCATTGCCATCCACGGCGTGGTGGTGGCCGTCGCGCACGTCCGGGGCGGCAGTGAATTTGGCGAGGCCTGGTACAAGGCCGGCTTCAAGACCACCAAGCCGAATACGTGGAAGGATTTCATTTCCTGCGCGGAGTATCTCATTAAAAACGGCTATACCAGCCCGCAAAAGCTCGCCGGCACGGGCACCAGCGCCGGCGGCATTCTTATCAGCCGCGCCATCACCGAACGGCCGGATTTATTTGCCGCCGCAGTTTGCAATGTCGGTTGCGCCAACGCCATGCGGCTGGAATTTACGGCCAACGGCCCCGTCAACACGCCGGAATTTGGCACGGTCACAGACCCGGTGGAATGCAAGGCGCTGTATGAAATGGACGGCGTCGCGCACGTCCAGAAAGGCGTGAACTATCCGGCAGTCATGGGTGTGGCGGGCTGGAACGATCCTCGCGTGGCGCCATGGCAGCCGGGCAAATTCGTGGCGGCATTACAAGCGGCCTCTGCCTCGGGAAAACCCGTCCTGATGAAAGTGAACTATGACAACGGTCACTTCACGGAGGAAAAGAAGGTTACTTTTAAGAACTTCGCCAGCCAGTACGCGTTTATGCTGTGGCAGACGGGCGATAAAGAATTCCAGCCGGTCAATTAGCCAAGCCAGCAAAATTATTCCTTAATGGCTTTCAGTCCCGCCTCGCCAGCAATCGGCGGATGACCGTTCACCAGCGTGCGCATGGCTTTGATATCATCAGCATCCACTTCTCCCCCGGTATTGCCCCAGGAACCACGAATATAAGTCAGCACCGCAGCCAGGTCGGAATCAGACATCTGCGCGCCCATCGCGGCCATCTGCGAATTCCAGTCCTGCCCGGCCACATGGATTTCGCCGGTGATGCCGAGCTGAGGAATCTGCTCAATGCGCTTGGCGCTCGCGGCGTTGACCCATTCAGAACCAGCCAACGGCGGGGCCTGGCCCGGTTTGCCCTGCCCGCTGTCGCCGTGGCAGGTCGCGCACACCATGCTGTATTGGCGCTGGCCTTCGGCGAACATCGCCGCCGCGCCGGACAGGGGCTGGTACGCCGCCAATTCCTCGCTGGAATGGAAAGGCGCGTAGACCTGCGGATCGAACCATCCGCTGTGGCGGTCAAAATAAATGCCCAGGACATACAAGAACAAAAGCCCCACGGCAAAAATCCAGATCGGCACTGTAGCCGCTTGCGGCTGTTCTGGCGTCGGTGAATCTTTTTTCAAATCGTTGTTCATTTCTTTTGCGCTCCCATGGCCGGTGTGGCGGCTGTGAATGGAGCGTCATACAACGCCACATCCGCGCGCAGGCTTAATAAATACGCCACGAGATTCCTGGCATCCTCGCTGGGAACAATGGATTGCGCATCTGTGGATTCGTGTCTGAAAAGAAAACGATAAGACGGCATGACCGAATTCGGGACCTTTGTTTTGGGATCGTAAAGGTGCGCATATTCCCACGATTCGTCATAGCGCAAGCCGACATTCGATAAATCCGGCCCCACGCGGTTGTTGCCGGGTTGCACCGGATAGTCCCACAGAAAATCTTCCGCTACGCTGCGTCGCGGACCCCAGCGGGGAATGTCCGGCCCGGTCGGGACGATATGCGTCTCCGACTTGCCGCCCGCGGCGGTGATTTTGCCCGAAACGGCATCCGCCTCATCCTTCGTCAGCCCGGTCAATTTCAACGTCGCGATGAGATTGCTCACCACGGTTGGCTTGCTGCCCGCGCCGGTCAGGACTACGTCGCACATCACGCCGTCCTGGCGCACTTGCGTCGTGTGACAGGACGCGCAGCCATAAGCGCGATAGACCTGCAGGCCCAACGCCGCGTCACCGGGACGCTGGTTGGGATAAATCACGGATGAATTAAGCACGGTCGTTTGCTTGCCCGCGCCCAGTTGCACAACTGGCCCAAGCACGAAACCCCACCACGAAAGGCCAAGCGCGATAAACGACGCCACGAATACGCGGAAACCGGTTTTCACGATTTCACCTCCAGCGTTTCCAGCGGCGCTTTCACCTCAGCGATAATCGTTTTCAGCAGTCCAAGCTTCCATTTCAGCGTCATCACAAAGACATTCGCAGCGAACATCAAGCCGCCCAGCAACAGGAACGCCCATCCCAGCGTGCTGATTCGCAGATAGTTCAACGTGGCCTGCACCACGTCCGGGAACGCCACCGCAGGGTCGTTCATTTTCAAGCCTTGTTCGATGCCGCCAATCGCCAGCGGCACGACCAGCAGCACTGCCCCGCCCATGAAACACCAGTGCTGGAAGCGGACGAATTTGGCAAAGGGCAGTTCAAAGCCCATGATGCGCGGCAACAATTCGTATGCCCCGGCAAAAATCACTACGGCCAGGAAACCGAAAATTTGCAGGGAGGTTTGCGCCTGGCCATACCATGTCAAACCCACCAGGCTCCCAAAGTGCGTGCATCCCGTGACCATCAGCATCAGCGCCGACAACAGAAACGCTACCGTGCCAAATTTGGCCTGGCAATAGGGACCGCCTTTGCATTGCACACTCACACCGCAAACCGTTTTAGCAAAAACGAGCGCGAGCGCCGCCAGCGGGAAGATCATCAGCGCGGAGGCTACAGTGCTGAATGTGGGCAGCCACGCAGGCACAGGCGCGGTTTGTGGCATGCCCAGCCACGGAGAGAACAAGAGGAAAGTCCAAATGGCGAACACCTTATAATAACCGCCTTGCAGCGGACGTCCGCCGATTTGTGTTATCAGGTAAAATGCCACGCCCAGTCCCGTTAACGACGTCCAAACGAAAAGCAAATTGTTCGAGTACCACCAATCAATCGCCGCCTGGGCCATGCCGCGAACGGGAAAGCCGACCAAGAAGAGATTCGCCGTCGAATAAATCCATGGAAACCAAAACAACCCGGCCAGCAAAAACCAGTGCGCCGGATGTAATGCCCGTTCGCGCCGCGCGCCAAACGTCGCAAACGCCGAAATGGCAATCAGCACAAACCCGACAAACAGCATGATCGAGGCGTAACCCGGAAATTCCAGCCAGGGAAACCCCGTGCTATTGCCAATCAGGATCGCCACGACTCCGACAAGAACGCCAAGATGCCAGATGTTCGCTGCCGCGAAAGGCACCAGCGGCA
>JASHZU010000214.1 GCA_030042375.1 Verrucomicrobiia bacterium | reverse complement strand
TGCAACTTATTTGTGTCCTGGTATTCATCTACGAGGATAAACTGGAACCGCCGCTGATACATTTCGCGCGCATCCGCATTTTCCTGCAACAGTTTAAGCCACAACGCGAGCAGATCATCAAAATCCATGGCGTTGCTCGCGCGCTTGCGCCCCACATAACGCTGTGCGACATCGGAAATCTTTTCGGCAAACTGTGCGAAATAGCTGAACTGCGTTTCCAAAATCTCAACCGCTGATTTGTGCGTGTTGACGGCCAGCGAAAAAATTTCATTGAGCACCTCCGGCTTCGGAAAATGCGTGCCTTTGGTTTCGATTCCTGCGTCCGCCACGCATGCCTTGATTAAGTCCTTCGCGTCGTCACGGTCCAGGATGGTGAAGTCGCGCCGATAGCCCAGCATATCGGCATGCGCGCGCAGGATGCGGGCGCCGATAGAATGAAACGTCCCGCCCCAAAGCGCCGGCAGTTCTGTCCCCAGCAAATCCGCCACACGTCGCATCATTTCGCCGGCAGCTTTGTTGGTAAATGTCAGCAGTAAAATCCGTTCCGGTGGAATTCCCTGTTCCAGCAAATAAGCGACGCGGTAAGTCAATGTGCGGGTTTTTCCCGAGCCTGCGCCCGCGATCACGAGAGCCGGGCCGGGTGGAGTGGTGACGGCCGCCAATTGCTGCGGATTCAGTTCGCGCTCATAATCAATCTGCGGATGAAACTCCTGCTTGAAATTTTCGAGAACATATTCGCGCGACATCGGAAGGAAATTGAAGGGTCAAAACCTCAAAGGTAAAAGTAAAAAATATTGCCGAAAAAATCCCTCAGCGGCTCCTTGGCAGTTCGCCGGCCACGCCAATCGCCTCGTTCAGGATTTTTTCATCCACTGCCGCCGGGTCAAAATTCCAGCGTGCGGCCAGTTGCGAGACTTTTTCCGTATTTTTACGGGCAATATTCGGCGGACAAAATTCGCCATAGGCGAAACATTTTACGCCAAGCTCGGTTTCTGGAAGCGTTTTTGGACCCTGGTTCCAAACCGTTTCGCCCGTCCACGCATAGGCCCGGGTCACGCAGCCTTCATCCAGGCGCGCCCAGGCATGATACTGCAGAAATTTCTCCGAATAGAAAAATTGCACGTGGCCCAGCTTGCGGCTGAGTGAAATCAAAAAATGAAAGCTTTCATCCACGTCATCATCCGGTGTGGGAATGGCCAGACCTGTCACAATGACCCATCCGTTGACTCGCGGGCTGACAAAAAATTCATGTTCACCGGTTATGCCCTCGGACCACGAGCAGGGGGTGGAGCGGCCCAGGCCTAGGGCTGATTGGACGGCTTGTGGGCTGGCACCGCGAATGGCCAGCCAGCTTGAGGGCCGGCGGGGAAACATCACATGCGACGGCACAATGGAAAAATTGCTGCCTTCCTGCTTGCGCGCCCAGGCACGATGGCGCAGGACAATGCCCACGCAAAATAGACAGGCAATCACAAGCGCCACGAAATGCGCCGCCAACATCATGACGACGGCCAGACTATTCTGCTCTACTGCGCCCATAGGAGGAATTTAAACCCGTCCTGTTTTCATTCAACAAAAAACTAGCAACAATTTGCTGCGAGCCATTCGAGATATTTCTGGTTCCCCGCGTTCAGGCCCAAAACCAGAAATTCCGGCGTGTCGTAAGGGTGTTTGGCGACGATTAATTTTTCCAGGGCCGCCAACTTTGTTTTTCGTGTTTTAAAAAGAATCAAAACCTCTGCGCTGGATTCGATTTTTCCCTGCCACCAGTAATGCGACTCCAACTTCGAAACGAGGTTGGCGCAAGCCGCCAGCCGTGCTTCGAGGGCGGCTTTCGCCAATAATCTTGCGGTTTTTAAATCAGGCGCCGTGACCAAAACGACAGCAAACTGGGTGGCAGACTTCATATTCCGCTCGTTCTAACAAATCGCCAACCCAAATACAGGTCAAAACGAATAGTTCAAACTAAGCTTCAGCAGCGGCCAGAATTCGGCTTTGCGGGCGTAATGCCGGATTTCGTTTTCCAGTCCTTGCAGCGCTTCGGGTGGTGCGCCGGGTGCATTCACAGTCACTTGGGGTTCGCCAGTATAAAAAACTCCCAGTTCCGTGCCGAGGGAGACATGCTGGCCTTTGTCAAAATACAAGTTCCCGCCAATGGACACATAAGGGTCCACCGGCTGCTGTTTAACTTCCATGTTCACGGCTCCGGTATAGGGCGTCCCGCCAATATCCACCGTGCCTGCCTTGCTGCCGGTAAGCTGGTTTTGATTGAATAGAGCCCCGACGCTGAGGTGAAATGAATGTTTTTTCCAGGGATAGATGTTCCACGTCGCCGGCTCGGACATCAGCCGGAGGCGGCTGTTGAACTGAATGCCGTCAATGGTAGGGCTGTAATGAAAGGAAAAATAATCGAACGTCCCGCCAACACCGAAATGATCCCAAAACCGCCAACTGGCCCCGCCGCCGAGGCCCGTCGTTCCACCCTCAATATTAATCGTAAATGGATGATCGGGAGCAACCGTGATGTCATTCGTACCCGTTTCGTCCGCTTTGGCTGTCATGACAGCCAAAGCGAACATCGAAAGCGCTGCGACACATCTCAGGTATTTTTTGATTTTGCTCATTTTTTCTGACTTCATGAGCGCAGAAGCATAAAGAAGGCCAATCTATCACTTTGAGAAGGGAAAGGACTCTTTATTTGAAAAACCAAATTTTCTTTTCTTCAACCGTTTTCAGGGTATCCTGTTGCGCTCGAATTAACGATGGACGCAGCGCACATTAGAAATTTCTGTATTATTGCCCACATTGACCACGGCAAGACCACCTTGTCCGACCGGTTGTTGCATCGCACCGGCACCATCGCCACGCGCGATATGGAGGACCAGCTTCTCGACGCCATGGATCTGGAACGCGAGCGCGGCATCACCATCAAGGCGCATCCGGTCACCATGCTTTATAAGGCACGCAACGGCGAGACCTATGAGCTGAACCTCATTGATACCCCCGGTCACGTGGATTTCGCCTATGAAGTTTCGCGGAGCCTGAGCGCCTGTGAAGGCGCGCTGCTCATCATTGACGCCGCGCAAGGCGTGGAAGCCCAAACCGTCGCCAATATGCATTTGGCGATGAAGCAAAATCTGGAAATCATTCCGGTCATCAACAAGATTGATTTGCCCCATGCC
>JASHZU010000213.1 GCA_030042375.1 Verrucomicrobiia bacterium | reverse complement strand
ATACAAAGACATCCGTTCGGTGCTGGACGTTTGCCAGGCGGCGAACGTGCCCAAGGTGGATTTGTCCACCGAACCGATCGAGCCAAATTCCAAGTAGGCCATGGTTCCGCAATCCCAGCAACGCAAGAAACGAAATTCATCGAAGGTGAACTTGATGATTTCGTTCATCTTCCATGCCGTGCTGCTGGCAGTCCTGTTATATTTTGCGGCGCGTTCGGGTATCCTGGGAAACCAGATGAAGAACATTGCGGTGCGGATGATTAAGGAACCCCCCAAACCCAAACCGAAACCGCCACCGCCAAAAGTGGAACCTCCCAGAGAACCGCCCAAGGTGGTGCAAGTGCCCAAACCGGTAGCGATGGCCAAGCCGGTGGTCCAAGCGCCGCCGACCGTGGCGCCGCCGACAACGGAATTGCCGTCGTTTGATTTCGACGGCGGCCGTGCCGTGGCGACCAGCTCCGACCCGGTGCAACTGTACAAGGGCGCACTGGAATATGCCTTTCACTCCAAATGGAACCGGCCGGACAATATGAATGATGACGCCTATGAGGCAGACATCACGGTGGACGTGGACCGGGACGGAACCATCTCGAATCCCCAATGGGAAAAAAGCTCAGGCAATGCGGTTTGGGATAAGTCGGTGCAAGAGGCGATTGACGCGGTCAAGAGCATGGACCGCCCGCCACCGACCAATTTTCCGCCGCAGGTGACCATTCGTTTTGATGTGGAGCAGGAAACCGAGGATGATAATAACACCATTCAATGAAAAAAACTTCCCGAAGCCATCATAGTTCATTGAATGAGCTGAACATCACGCCGCTCCTGGACCTGGTGTTTGTGCTGCTGGTCATTTTTATTATCACGACGCCGCAAATGATGAACAATTTGCAGATGAGCCTGCCTTCGGGCAATCCGCCCAAGACCAAAGACAAACCGAAGATCAACAACATCCGGGTAGAAGCCAATGGCGACACTTATTTAAATGACCAATTGGTGACGATCGACCAACTGCACGATGATTTGGTGGCGTTGAAAGAACAGGATCCCAGCCCCAATATGGTGATCAAAGGCGCGGACAACGTGGATTACCAGCACATGATTGCCGTGCTGGACCTGCTTCAAACGCTGGACATCACAAACATGGGCCTGGCGACGCAGGAATAGCCGGCTTTAATTAAAAGAGGAAAGTCGCATCTGCCTGGATGAGGTAATAGTGCTCGATGGGATTCATCTGCGGGATGTCCTCATCGCTGCCGCCGGTGCCAAGGACATTGTTGATGCGATGGGCAAAGCCGTAACGAACCGTCAGGATGACATTGCCGGTGAAGGCGTAAGCGCCCGCAGCATAAATACCCTCGAGATTTTCCGCGCCTTCGAAAAAGTCCGAGTCAATGAGGTTGGGATCGAGCGAATACTGCTCGATGTGCTGCCAATAAGTCCTGATTTCCCAATCGTGTTTGTGGGCCTCGGTGCCGTAAACCAGTCCTTGATTGGGGCCGTAGACGATGTCATCGCTGCCAAACCCAATGCCAAGCTGGTAGGCCTTCACATCATGCGTTTGTGCGGGAAAAGAATTGGCGGTGGCCTGGGGAGGAATGATGGATGAATAGTAGGACAAAAGTTTCGCGTAACCGGCAGCAGCGGCTTCGGCGCGCTGGGCGCCATCGAAGTTATAGGCGACATCACCAAACGCATGCCCGGCTACGTGGTCGATTTTGAAATTGAATTCAAAAGGAACTTCCAGCACGAGCAGGTCATTGAGGCCCACCTGGTTGAAGGGATAGCTTTGGCTGCTCAGGCCGGCGAACTGGGCAAAATAGGTTCCAGGGCTGTAGCCGGAAGCCCCTTCAGGATAACTCGGATACTCGGCGTTATAGTAATAATGAGCGCCTTCGCCAATATACGTATCGCCAAAATAGGGAGCCGTAGAAGCGTCTCCACCCCCGCTGCTTTGATGAAGACCCTCATAGTTGTAGATGCCGGCGGCGATTTTTGCCGACATGGTGGGGGTGATGTGATAGGTGAATCCCGCCTGCTCAACGAGCATGAAGATGTTCTCAGTATGTTGTCCCAGGCCGAGGCTGCTGCCCACGGTGTTGATTCCAAAACCCGCCGGAGCGTTGTAGGGATTGAAATCCGCGTAAAGGTATTGGGCAAAGTTCCCGAAAAAGTCTGCCTGCCCAACGGTGTATTTGAGTTGTTCAAATGCTCCTTCCGGATTCAAATCATTGTCCCACACCATGGGGGTTGTATAGAGCATGTTGGGCATTTTGCCTAATGTCACATCCAACCAATCCGTGGGACGCCAGCCCATGTAAACCTGGCCGATGGCCAGGGAATCGGAGGATTTGCCAAAGGGCCCCTGGTAGGGAGAGGAAGTGCTGGATTGGCCCAGGGTCACCCATGGGGAGCGCGGGTTGGCGGAGGTTTCAAGCCTGAAACCGTAATAAAAATTATCAAAGGCATCGCCGCGCAAACCGAAACGGAGGGCGTAACGCTCGCGCTCCAAATTAATATCCTGATCCACCGGATCGCTGGCGGTGCGGCCTTCGTAACGGAAACGGATATCTCCATACAGTTGCACGCTTTTGATGCCGTCGGTAATTTTCCATTTGGAAATGGGAGGCGGCTGATAGGCCGGGTTATTGGTTTCCGCCGCTTTCGCTTCAGCCTCCACTTGTTGGGCTTCCTGCTGGGTGACGTAACCTTTTTTTACAAATAAATCGAGAAGGGGATCGGTGGTACTGGATGAGTCCTGACACCATGCTTTCTCTGCCGTCAAGGCAAGGAGAATGGCTGCAAGGTATCGGACCCGGGTTGCGGGCCCCATTTTTCTAATTCGCATCGCTGGATGCTCCGAATTTGAGGCTACAAATTCATGTCGTAACGGTTACAAATCCGTTACACCGGTGTTGCAATCGGTCACGCCGATGCACCCCGAGTTGAGATTCCCTGATACGCATCGCCGTGACGGTTTTCTCTCCTTGTTCCTATCCGGGCAACTCTACGGCTGCCGTTCGCCGGTGGCTGCGGATTTTGCCCTCAGAGTAAAAGTTACTTTCTGGCAACAAAGGGTGCTGCCCGGGGTGCACACCAGAGGATTAATTCATAACACATTTATTTTAAGCTATTTAAGATGAAATTCACCAAGTCCTAAAATAGAAAATCTATGTCCTATTACGTGAAGTAAACTAACGTCATCCCTGATAGATTGGCCACCGTCGTCCCACTATTTTTGTGGCACCAATAGCAAAAAAATTCAAACAAAGTCCAGAATAGGGAGAATTATGAAAAAACTGACAAGAACATTAGCGCTTGTTGCAGGAGCCGTTTTAGGTTCCCAAACAGCGCACGCACAATTTGTTCCGAATGACCTTTACATGGGGTTTCAAAACCAGGCCGACGGAGGCACGGCTGATTACATCATTAACCTCGGCTCGGGTACGGCTCTGGCCAGCCTTGCGGGCACAGGCATCACGGTTGATCTGAGCAGCGATTTTTCAATCGCGGATTTTAATTCTGCGGCGCTTCAGGGGACCAACGCGGCTGATGTCGCCATCATGACCGGCGTCGTGGGCGGCATCCAATCAGAAGGTGGCTCAAAGGCGGATGTTTTTGTGACCACACTTCTGGGCAGTTCTCCGACTGTTTCGGGCCTTTCGCTGGCAGAGGATGACGAGGCTGTTTCTACGCTGACGCAGATCGGCGATGCTCCTTCAGTGGGTAACGGAGTGTTGGATGCGGGCTTGTCCTGGGAAAACTACGTGGAGCCTGCCAACACCGCTTCAACGTTCTTAGGGGTGACGGGCGTGAACCCGGATTCCCTGGTCAGCACCTCCAGCGTTCTTTATGAAGCGCT
>JASHZU010000212.1 GCA_030042375.1 Verrucomicrobiia bacterium | reverse complement strand
AACACCCGCGAAGAATTTTGGGCGCTCAAAAATGTTTCGTTCGAAATTAAGCCCGGCGAGGCCGTGGGCATCATCGGCCGCAACGGCGCCGGCAAATCCACCCTGCTGAAACTCCTCAGCCGCATCACCGAGCCGAGTGAAGGCCAAATCGAACTGGAAGGCCGCGTCGCCAGCCTGCTGGAAGTCGGCACCGGTTTTCATCCCGAGCTTTCCGGCCGCGAAAATATTTTCCTGAACGGCGCCATCCTCGGCATGACCCGCGCCGAAATCAAAAGGAAGTTCGATGAAATAGTCGCCTTCGCCGAAGTGGAAAAATTTTTGGACACCGCCGTGAAACATTATTCCAGCGGCATGTACATGCGCCTGGCGTTTGCCGTGGCGGCGCACCTGGAACCGGAAATTCTCGTCGTGGACGAAGTGCTGGCTGTGGGCGATGCCGCGTTCCAAAAAAAATGCCTCGGCAAAATGCAGGACGTCTCCCGCAGCGAAGGCCGGACCATCCTGTTCGTGAGCCACAACATGGACGCCATTGCGCGGCTGTGCACCAAATGCTTTTACCTCGTCAAAGGCCAGTTGCAAATGACCGGCACGCCCTCCGAAGCCATCAAGGCGTATTCTGAATATTCCAAGCAGGTCTCCGCGGACATCGACCTTAAGCCCCTGGCCCGGGCCTTCGAAGGCACGACCGATGCGCAATTGCTCCGGCTGCGCAGCTTGCAAAATGGGCAGGCCGCGTGGTGCTTCGAGTATGGTGCGCCGCTGGAATTTTCCGTGGAATTTTCCGTGGCCAAGCCCATTGAAGCGCCCGAGATTGGTTACCAGATTTTTTCCATTACCGGCGTGCAGCTCGCCTCGACGACTACCTGGCAGGCGCATCGTGTGGAGCGCCTCCAGCCGGGACAATATTCTTTGAAGATCCGGATCGAGGACTTCCTCCTGAATCCCGGGACCTATACGCTCGGTTTCAGCATCGCCGTATCCGAGCGGAACGTCGACAACGTGCCCGCTGCCGCCCAAATTGAAATTCTTCCCACTGCCGGCTCCATTGAAAAGCATTTGAACCGGATTTGGGCCCCGCTCACGCCGCGCGCCGTGTTTGAGATTAACCGCCTTTAATATGCCCTCACCGCCCGGCACGCCGCCTTCGCCCGCCAAACCGTTCCGGAGAAAGATTCGCGCGCTGGGACAACGCCTTTCCGACCTCATTTTTTTCCCGCTTTGGCTCGTCCTCCAGCGCATGCGCCACGGAAAAAAAATTGTCATTGTCTGCCGTCCCGGCGCATTGGGCGATATCCTCTGCACCCTGCCTCTGTGTGGCGAAATCCGGAAACGTCATCCGTCGGCGCTGCTGATTTTTCTCACGCACGACGTTTACAAAAACATGGTGCTGCTTTCGCGCGCCGCGGACGAAGTTTATGGCGCCAAATCGTGGACGTGGCCGTTTTCGCTCCCGCCGCGTTATCAACTCCCCGGCATCGTCGAAGCCATCTACAATCCCAAAACCACGGATGAACTTTTTTCCAATCGCGGCACGCAGGCCCATCTCATCGATGACCTCGCCGCTTCGTGCAACGTGATCATCCCCAATGCTGAGCGTCAGCCCAAACTCTTTCCCCCGCCCGAACTGATAAAACAAACGCAGGCTGCTTACGGGCTGGCCGATGATATTGCTGCCGGCCGTTTGATCATTGGCATCAACTGCGGGCGTTCCTGGCCGGTCAAGGAATGGCCCGCGCAAAAATGGCAGACGCTCCTCGACAAAATCCACGAGGAATTTAACGCCGTCATCCTGCAATTTGGCCTGACCCTCGGCAAAGATGACGAATACGAACAGTTGCGCGGCGTCCGTTTTTTGGCCAACCGCCTGAAGTCCGATGAACTCGTGGCTTTGATTGCCGGGTGCCATTTGGTCATCTCAATCGATTCCGGGCCGGTCCATATCGCGGGCACCGTCGGCGTGCCGGTCGTTGGTTTGTTTGGCGCAAACGCCCCGCAATTTCGGCTCCCGCCCGCTTCCCCCGGCAAAGGCGTCTTCACTCAACTGCCCTGCATATTTTGCCATCACAAAACCCCTAAAGGCCATTGGCAAACCGGCTGTCCCAATGACATCCGCTGCATGAAAGAGTTAGACGTGCAAAACGTTTTCGATGCGGTAAAAAGTTTTCTGCCAAAAGAAGGAAGGAAAACACCATCTGCTTCTATTTAATAATCAAACAACTTTCTTCATGATCCGTTTCGACGATGCGATTGTTCCCCTGCGGTTAACAATTTAATTTAAGCAATTAAGTTGACCCGCCTCGTGATTTATCTTTATTAAGGGTGAACTGATTCTAGCGTTGATTCGTTTACCTTTAATTCTGCGGTCGCAAACGGCATGGTTTTTATTCGCTTTGGCCGTTATCTGGTGCGCACTTTTTTTCCGGTTGGGAGGCCTCCCATTGATCCAGCCGGATGAAGGCAGAAATGCCGAAGTGGCCCGCGAGATGAAAGAATCCGGGGCATGGTTGTCGCCGTCGTACAACGGAATGGCCTATCTCGACAAGCCGGCTTTTTATTTCAAGGTCGTCGCGCTTTCGCTTGCCGCTTTTGGCGATACTGAGATGGCGGCGCGCCTGCCCTCTGCCCTGTTTGCCCTGGCGTTGCTCGCCATCACTTTTGCTTTTTGCCGCCGTACGTATAACACGCGCTGCGCCACTATGGCGGTAATCGTCATTGCCACCATGCCGCTTTTTGTGGTGAATTCCCGCACGGTCATCTTCGACATGGCGCTGGCATTTTTTGTGTCGGGAGCCATTTTTGCGGGTTTTCTTGCGGAGGAAGGTGAAGGCAAATCCCGCCGCAATTGGTATCTGCTCGGCGCCCTGGCCGCTGGATTGGCCACGCTGGTGAAAGGCCCCGTCGGATTTATTATTCCCACCCTGGTATTGTTCGTGTTCCATCGCGTCGAAGGACGGCGCGGCGTGTGGAAAAGATTTTTCGCGCCCTTGAATTTGATCGTTTTTTTTGGCGTCACGCTGCCGTGGTTTATCGGTCTTTCGCTGCAACATCCTGACTTTCCTTATTATGGCCTCGTCGAAGAATCGTTTCGCCGTTTTACCACAACGACATTTCACCGTACCCAACCGTTTTATTTTTACGCGTTGATTGTGGCCGGGATGTTTTTGCCGTGGAGCCTGATCCTCCCGGAAGCGGTCGTGGCGACGTGGAAAAATAAGCAGTTGATGACGTCCGCCGACCGGCTTTGCCTCGTCTGGGCGATTGCGGTGGTGATTTTCTTCTCGCTCTCGAAATCAAAATTGCCCGGTTACATTTTGACCGCGACCGTCGCCTGCGGAATTTTGATGGCAAGATTTTTTGAGCGCGCCACGGCCAACCCCGAAGGCAATGCAGCGCGCATCATCCGCCACGCGGCGATTGCGTTGGCGGCCATGAGCGCCGTGGCTGCCATTGCCGCGATCATTTTGACGGCGCACACGGGTTTGCTGGCCAAACCCCTGGGGGTTACGGCCGCCGCCGCGACGGAATTAGGCCGTTATTTGATCCCGACCATTATACTGCTGTTCGCTTGCTCCGCGCTCGGCCTGCTGCCGTACTTTCACCGCAACGCCGGGATCTGTTTTTTGGCTTTTACGATTCTTCCCTTGCTGTTGTTCGCGCTGAATTTTAACATCATCAAAATGGCTTTCGACGCCAAGTCCACCCGCGAATTGTCGCAAAAAATTCCCGCGCTGACGCCGGAAACGAAGTTGGTTTTTGTGGAATGTTTTCCGTGTGGTCTGCCCTTTTATTTACAGCGCACGCCGGTTTTAATTAGTAAGGACGGCGATGAATTGAAAACCGCAAGCAATTATATTGCCTTCCGCCTGAGCAATGATCCCGCATGGCCGGCCAACCTCGTGCCGCTGACAAATTTTGACCAATGGATTTCGCAGAGGAAAAGTCCTGTCTATCTTGTCGTCGGCCAGGGTCACCGCGCTGACCTGGATGGAATTGGAGTCCGCCCGACCGACATTCAAACCCTCAACCCCCCTTATCTTGGCGCGCTTTTGGCGGCACCGTAAAATTTTCCAATATGTGTGGCATTTGCGGCATCATAAAGATTTCTGGTGAGCAACCACCGGAATCCGTCCGGCTCCGGGCCAACGCAATGTTGCAGGCGCTCTCGCATCGCGGCCCCGATGACGTTGGCTTGTACGCTTTCGAATCCGCCGCGCTCGGCGCGACGCGGCTTGCCATTCGCGGCGGCGACGACGGCCGCCAGCCGATGGTGGATAAGGCCAGCGGCGTCGTCGCGGTTTGCAATGGGGAAATCGACAATCACAAAGAACTGCGCCGCTGGCTTGCCGAACGCGGGCGCCCGGTCAGCCAGGCAACCGATGTGGCGGTGATTCCCGGGATGTATTTGGAACTGGGCGAAGCCTTTGCGGAAAAATTGATCGGCGCCTTTGCCATTGCCATTTGGGACCCGCGCAAAAAGCGCCTTATTTTGGCGCGCGACCGCGCCGGTGAGCGGCCGTTATTTTTTACCCAAACTGCGGACAACCTCGTTTTTGGCACCGAAATTGCCTGTCTTATTTCCCAGCACAAATTGCCGGTGGTTTTTGACAGCCATGCTTTGCACCAGTATCTGCAATTTGGCTTGTTTGCCGCGTCGAGCTCGCCCTTTGCCAATATTCAAAAAGTTCCACCCGGCAGCATCGTACAGGTGGACGAGTATGGCGCCCGGTGCTCGACTTACTGGCGCTGGAAGAATGTTGAGACGCCCAAACAACCGCCGTCGCTCGATGCATTCGATAAAATCTTCCGCGAAGCCGTCCGCCGGCAATCCGACGTGGATGTTGATTTTGGGGTTTTCCTCAGTGGCGGCGTAGACTCCTCGCTGGTCTCGGCGGTCGCCCGCTCATTATATCCCGGGCGCCGTTTAAACGCTTACACGTTGCGCTTTGCCGAGGAGTCATTTGACGAAGGTGCTTTTGCCGAAGCGGTCGCCACTTCGCTCAAATTGGAACCGATTACTGTCCTGGTCCGGCCCGATGATCTGCCCGAAACATTATCATTGCTGGTAAAAACTGTCGGCGAACCGCTGGCCGACCCGGCGTGGCTGCCCACCGCATTGCTGGCGCGCCGCGCCGCACAGGATGTGCCGATGGCTTTAGTCGGCGAAGGGGCGGATGAGATGTTCGGCGGATACCCCACTTACATTGGCGCAGGTGTCGCAGAAAAATTTTCCCTCTTACCCGCGTGGATTCGCTATGCCATCCGGCGCACTGTGGAATGGCTTCCGGTAAGCGAGAAAAAAATGACTGTCTCCTATTTGCTTAAGCGTTTCGTGCAAGGCGCGAAACTCAGCGGAATGACCCGGCACGAATTGTGGATGTCCAATATTCCTCCGGCGATTTTGACGCGCCTGGGAATTTCATCTTTAGATTCACGCGCTGACAGTAACAGCGAAGGTTTGTTGCTTGACCGGGTGCAGCGCTGGGATTTGGAAAATTCTCTGGCGGAAGGATTGCTCACCAAGGCCGATCGCGCGAGCATGACTTCTGCGCTTGAATTGCGCGCGCCCTTTCTGGACGAATCCGTGATGGCTTTTGCCGCGAGTTTGCCCGCGGCCGATCGCGTGCGAAATTTTTCCACGAAGATTTTCCTGAAAAGTTACGCGTTGCGTTACCTGCCGGAATCCATTGTTTATCGCCGCAAACGCGGATTATCCGTGCCCATCGGGCGCTGGTTGCGCGGGCCGTTGCGCGAGTGGGCGGCCGCCGCGCTGGGAAATGAGCGCCTCGAACAAATTGGCGTGCGCCCCGCCGTTGCCCTGGAATTGCTCTCCGAGCATTGCCGTAAAGACGCCGACCACGCCCGTTCATTATGGACGTTGATTGTTTTAAGCGTATGGCTCGATTGGGTGGCGGCCGATACAGCGTGCAATAATACGACGTTATCGCCGGCTGCCCCGATGGCATCCGCTGCCTGAAGCCATTGGATGGGCAAACCGTTTTGAGGCGGTGAAAAGTTTTCTGCCCAAAACGGGGAACTAAGCTTTGGCAGGCAACTGCCCCTGCCGACTGCAATCCGAACAAAAATCTCTTGTAATTTTTAAAATATATCATAAACTCCTGGCTCAGAACCGATAGGAAACTCCATGAAATATTTGGCCATTATATTTCTGGCGGTCAGCTGCCTGGCAGCCTCGGCGCAATACCGGATGGTGAACGGGCAGGTTTATCCGGTCGATGACCCGACTGTTTGGCGTGTCTTCAACGATTTGCAGGTGGTCGATGTGACGCAGGATGGAGGGCTTGTCGTACGAGAGGTTTATCCGCATGACCGTGCCAAACAAGAGCCCTACATGAAAGGGTACGGGGTGAACTCCTATTCCTTTGACACCTATGGGCAATCTTTTGTCCTGCTTCATTATAGCACCTACCAGGCGCCTTATCCGGGCATGAACCTGGGATATGTCCGGGCGATGCTTGTGCCAGGTTCGGGAATGTATGGAGGGACTTATGATGCGGGAACACCATGGTATCCTCCGCAACCGGATTTGACGCCGGCTCAAATTGCGGCGAGAAAATCCATGGTCGTTTCTAACATCGTGTTGAATTTGAGAGTTGCGGTCACCAACGGAGATCCGGTGGCGGAATACCAGTTGGGCAAGCGATATATGAAAGGCAGTGGCGTTCCCCAGGACCAGGCCATTGGAAAGATATTGCTCCAGAAGTCCGCCGACCAGGGGGATACCGAGGCTTCGAATTATCTTCAAAATTTTATGCTGACGAATACCATCACCGCACCGAATCTTGTGCTGACAAATAACGTCACTGCTCAGAAATGACCGGCTTTATTTCATTATCGAAATAATCTCCTTCATGCCAGGGAAGGTATTGGCGAAAAAGAACAGACTCGCCCCGCAATAACAAAAGGTCATCGTCACTGCCACCGCCCGAATCCAACGATTTTCGTTGTACGCCTTGAAACCTTCGCGCCCTAATCGTTTCTTCAGAAAAATGGTGTAATAATGGTTTGTTACCACGCCCAAGGCATGCACCGCGCCGTACGCCGCGAAGTTCCAGCCCACGCCATGCCAGATGCCAATCAACAGGAACACTATCACGATGGCCAGCGCAATGGCGTGGTCGGCATTGGCCGGCCCGGCAATGCGCACGAGATATTTCGAGAGCGGAGCGAAGACGACATCGCGCATCCATTGGGAGAGGGTGATATGCCAGCGGTTCCA
>JASHZU010000211.1 GCA_030042375.1 Verrucomicrobiia bacterium | reverse complement strand
GGCGAACCTGACGCGCGATTGGATTACGTGGAATTTTTTGATCCCGAAACGCTCGCGCCAGTTGCGGAAATTTCCAGCGGCATGCAAATCGCGCTGGCCGTGTTTGTGGGCAAGACGCGGTTGATTGACAATGAGCGGCTTTGATGGCCGTAAGAATTACCCCGCGCGCAGGGCCTTTAGCGTTTCCTGAAAATCCTCTGGCAATGGCGCTTTAAAGCGCACCAGCTTTTCGGTGCGCGGATGGGTGAAGGCCAGTTCGCGCGAATGCAGCATCACGCGCGGCGCTTCGTAACCGCTCGTTTCCACCAGCTTCTTGTTCTGTCGCGCGCCATAGGTTTCGTCGCCGACGACGGGATAGCCCAGGAATTGGAAGTGTACGCGAATCTGGTGCGTGCGGCCGGTGAGGATACGCGCCTCGACAAAGGTGGCCTCGGCCAATCGCTCCAGCACGCGCCATTTCGTGTGCGCGGCGCGGCCCGAATCATCATCGCGCACGGCCATGCGTTTGCGATGCGACGGATGCCGCGCTATGGCCGCGCGGATCTCGCCGTTTTCACGCGCCGTTTCGCCGCAGAGAATGGCATTGTAAATTTTTTCAACGTGCCGCTCGGCAAATTGTTTCGCTAGCGCGAGGTGCGTTTCATCGTTTTTGGCGATCACCAGGCAGCCACTGGTTTCCTTGTCCAGCCGGTGCACGATGCCGGGGCGGGCCACGCCGCCGATGCCGCTGAGCGAGCCGCGGCAATGATGCAGCAGCGCGTTCACCAGCGTATGTTCTTCGTGCCCGGCGGCGGGATGCACGACGAGGCCGGCAGGTTTGTTCAGCACGAGCAGGGATTTGTCCTCAAACAAGATGTCCAGCGGCATTTCTTCGGGCTGCGCTTCCGCCGGCCGGGGTTGCGGCCAGTGAATTTCAACCTGCTCGCCCGCGCGCGGCGTATGAGTGGCTTTGATCGCCTTGCCATTGACGCGTACATGGCCATCCTCGATGAGCCGTTTGAAGACACCGCGCGATGCGGCGGGAAATTTCTCGCGCAGGAACTGGTCGAACCGCATGTCCGGCAATGATTTTTCGACGACGAAATTTTCCATGCGGCGTCACTTCTCGCTGGGGGCGGTTCCGGGGGCATTCTCATTTTTCCACGTGATGAGGAAAATCAATCCTACACCGGTGCAGATGGCGCTATCGGCCAGGTTGAAGGCCGGGAAGCCGATTTCTTCGCCATCGCGTTGCGTCAGGTAAAAGCGGAGAAAATCCACGACCTCGTGATGAATCAGGCGGTCAAACAGGTTCCCGGCGATGCCGCCAAAGATGAGGCCGAAGGCAATCTGGCCAATCAAGGTGTGCGAATCAAAATGATGCCGCGTGAGGAACAGCGCCACGAAGGCCAGCAACCCTACCAATATCAGCGCGCCATTGTTTCCGCTGAACAAGCTCCACGCCGCGCCGGTATTGTCCCAATGGACGAACCGGAAAAAGCCGGGAATGATGACACGATCTTCACCCGGATCCAGCGACCGCCACACCAGCCATTTGCTGAACTGGTCCAGGCAAAAAACCACCAGCGCCAGCACGGCGATGCGCAGGTTCGATTTTTGAAGAAAATTGTTCACTCATTTAAAAATCCGAAGTCTAAAGCCTAAAGTCAATCCCCGGCGTCGGCTTTAATCCGGCTATCAAATGTGAATGACCAGAAGGAGGAGAAGCGTCGCGAGCAGGCCGATCGCGAGAGCGAGAGCGACCCCGCGATTGTACGTCGCAGCCTGCCGCTGTTGAAGCTCCAACGGCCGCGCGCCAAAAAAACCAAAGACCAGGCCCGACACCAACCCGCCACAATGTGCGGCGACATCGATATGGCCAGCGCTAATCCTCCCATATGCATCGACGCCAAAGGCCTGCACGTTAAAAGCAAAATTCACCAGGAAAAAAATCGCGAGACTGTGCCAAACCGGTCCCACCACGGCCCGTGGAAGCCCGCGATGTTCCCGTAAAAGATAACCCACCAGGGCGCCACAAATGCCAAAGATAGCGCCCGACGCGCCAACTGACGGGGTCATGGGATGAAACCACAGTGAAGTCAGGCTGGCCGTGATTCCGCATCCCAAATAAATCAATAGGAAAAACCAATTGCCGAAAAGCATTTCGGTCAGTTTGCCCACCTGGACCAGGACATACATATTCAGCACTAAATGCAAAATGCTGGCGTGAAGAAAGCAGCACGCCAAAAGGCGCCACCACTGGTTACCGTTTACGGTCAGCGGACCGGAGTTGGCTCCCCATTGAGTCAAGACCAGAGGCGTGGGCGAAAGGCCGCCGTTTTGGACGATCAGGAGGATTACGAACACAGCCACGTTTAAGGTGACTAATGTCATGGTCACCCAGGTCTTTGGGGTGGCAGCCTTCAAGCGCGCCCCAAAATCAATTACTTCCGGCGGGACGGCTTTTGGGGGAAGGGGCGGAGGGGTCACAATTTTCCCTTCTTCATTCCGGATAATGAATTCGTCCCGGGCGCACTGGAGACATTCCACCGCGCTATCCTCGTTCTCCAGGCCGCAATAACTGCATTTCTTCATCTTTGGTTTATCAGGGTTTTAAAAATAACTGAGACAGTTTCTTTGTCAGGAAAAAACCCTGTTCTAAATCCGATGTCAATCGCAAAGCGGGGCGGTGGTCCGTTTGATTTGAATTTTGCCTTTTCGCGGCATTCCTTTATTTTGGCGGCATGGCTTTGGCCCGGATTTTGGTGGACGGTTATAGCTTGTTGCATAACTGGCCTGAACTCGCTCCCGGCCAGCCGCGCCATTCCGAGCGCGCGCGGGACGAGTTGGTCCACGTCCTGACCAATTATCATGACGTGACGGGCGAGCCGATTACGGTTTTCTTTGACGGCGCAGGCGCCCCGGCAAATGTGGCCAAAAAGGAATCCAGCCAGGGCGTGGAAATTTTATTCTCGCGGTCGGGCCAAACCGCCGATGAAATGATTGAGCGTGCGGCGCATCGCTTCCAGGATTACGGCGAAGTGCTGGTCGTCACGGATGACATTGCCGAGCGCGATACCGTTGGTGGCATGGGCGCTGCTGTTTCCAGTTGTGCCAACTTTATACGCACGATTGAAAATGCCCTTACGGAATTGCAGGATGAGTTGCGAAACTATAACCGTGCGGAGCGAAACCGGTTTAAACGCCCGCGCTA
Source organism: Verrucomicrobiia bacterium (assembly GCA_030042375.1). The sequence goes on along the minus strand of JASHZU010000211.1, from coordinate 1,609 downwards.
AAATGAAAATTCAAAAGCCGTTCATCAACCGTTCGGTGCCCTTCTTCTTTTTGCTCCTGGCAGGGATGATTTTGCCAGCCGGTTTGCCCGCGCAAATGCCGCCGCAGCCGGAAAAGCGCGTCCTGCTGATTTTCGATACGTCGTCCGCCATGAAAAAGCGCCTGCCGGCCGAGGTGCGGGCCATCAAACGGCTCTTTGGCCTCTCCCTTGCTGAGCAACTCTCTCCTGGAGACAGCATCGGTGTCTGGACTTTTGACCAGGACGTCCACACAGGAGATTACCCCCTGCAACACTGGCAGGTGCAAAACATTACGGACATCACATCCAGCATTATCGAATTCCTCGAAGCACAGCATTACAGCAAGACCACCAGCTTTGATAAATTGGTACCCCTCATCAATCGCGTCGCTGCCCATTCTCCCCGATTGATCATTGTGATTTTTTGCGACGGCGAGGGACAAATGAACGGCACACCCTTTGACTCATCCGTCAATGCCATCCTTCAGCAGCACGCCAGCGACATGCGCAAAGCGCACGAGCCGATTGTCGTCGCCTTTCGCGTGGAATCCGGCCAATACACCGGCTCGACGATTAACAGCGCCGAGAACATCAACCTGCCCGGGTTTCCGCAACAGGCCGTGCCTCCTCCTGCGCCCGCGCCCGTTATCGTGCCCCCGCCCGCACCGGCTCCAGCCCCGCCGCCGGACTTGATTATCATTGGCACCAACGCGGGAGCCAAGGCCCCTCCCCCTCCACCTCCGCCGTCAGTGATCATAAAAGAGCCTGCCCCTGCGCCGGTACAGGTCAATCCACCTAAAACAAGTTTGCCGCCGCAAGTCAGTGCGCTTCCAAAAACCAACGCTGTTCTGGCTGTGGCTGTCCCAAAGCAGCCGACGAACGCTGTTGTCATGCTGGCGGTGACGACACCTCCTCCCGTCCAACAAACGCCAGCTCCTGCGGCTACTGAAAGTCCCTCAATCAGCAAGCGCGCCGTGTTGGGCATTGGTTTCGGCGTGATTATTTTTGCGGGCGTATCGGTCTATATTCTTTCCTGGCTTTCCCGCCGGCGCGGTTCTGCAAGCCTCATTACCGAGTCGCTGAAAAAAAGGTAAAAATTCGGTCGTGACATTTAGTGGCGTGCGTGGCAGATATTCAGCTATGAAATCGATTTACCTCGCTTGCGCGCTGGTTCTTTTTGCCGGAGGCACCATGGGCTTCGCCGATGGCACCAACACCGCTCCCCAAACGGCCGCATCCACGAACAGCCCCGCCAAAAGTGACGTCGCGGTCATTACGACCACCGACGGGACCATGGTCATCGCCTTTTGGCCCAATGAAGCTCCCAACACCGTGGACAATTTTGAAAAACTCGCCCGTCAGGGCTTCTACGACGGCACCTGCTTCCACCGCATTATCAAGGGCTTTATGATTCAGGGCGGCGACCCGCTCACCAAGGACCCGAACTCACAAGATGCCTGGGGCACGGGCGGCCCGGGTTATACCATCAAGGCCGAATTTAACGACCATTCGCACCAGTATGGCGTCATCTCCATGGCGCGCGGTGGCGATCCCAATTCCGCCGGCTCACAATTTTTTATTGTCGATGGCG
>JASHZU010000210.1 GCA_030042375.1 Verrucomicrobiia bacterium | reverse complement strand
TGTGGCGGCGCGGGCGGAATGACTTCATCCGCAAAAACGCGAAAACAAAAAAGCAGGACCAAGATGGCGCAACAGCGTCTCACGGTTCGAGTCAGTTCGTGGAATTGAAATTAAACTGAACTTTAGGGGCATTTTCCGCCCCGGCCTGGGCCTGAAAATAAGGCTTTTGTTGAAAGCCAAGCGCGCCGGCAAAAAGGACCGCGGGAAATGACTTGATGGCTGTGTCATAGGCCTGGACGGCATTGTTGAAATCCATTCGCGCCACACTAATCCGGTTTTCGGTGCCTTCCAATTGCGCCTGCAAGTCGCGGAAATTTTCCGTCGCCGTCAGGTCGGGGTATTTCTCGACCACCACCATCAAATGCGACAACGCCGAGGAAAGCTGTTGTTGCGCCTGGTCATATTGCTGCAACGAGGCAGGATCGGAGGGCGCGACATTGGGGTCGATTTTGACCTGTCCTACCGAGGCGCGGGCCTGCGTGACTTCGACGAGCGTGGATTTTTCGAAATTGGCCGCGCCGGAAACCGTGGCCACGAGATTGGGAATCAAATCCGCACGGCGTTGATAGACGTTCTCCACCTGCGCCCATTTACTGTCCGCATTTTGTGACAGGCTCACGAAGTTATTGTAGTTGCTTTTAAAGACGGAATAGCCAATGACGATAATGATGAGGCAGATCACCAGGAAGCCTCCAAAAATAATTCCTATTTTTTTCATACGCCAACAGCCTAGCTTTTCCCGGCGAGGCAACAATTATAAAATTTGCCTTATTTTATACACGCTTGTTCAGCCAGATGTTTTCTATTACTGATGTTGCTGTGAGCGAGCATCACATCCGCCGCGAGACCGCGCACAAGCTGGCGCGGCTGGCGTTGTTCGGCTTTATCGTCACTTTCGTGCTCTCGCGGATTTGCGTGTTTCTCATCATGTCCCAGGAAATCCCCAACATGTATTTGTTCATGGGCAGCAATCATGTGCACGTGCACCATTTGAACTATGGCATTTTCCTGCTGGCGGCGGTGGCCGGTTATAGCGTTTTCCGGAGGCCGGTGGGCGGGGCGGCAGAAATCACCGCGCTGCTCTATGGCGTGGCGATGGGGCTGACCTTCGATGAATTTGGCATGTGGCTGCACCTGGGCGGAAGTTATTGGCAGCGGGCCAGCATCGACGCGGTGATTGTCGTGGCGGCGGTGTTTGCTATGGTGGCTTTCGCGCCCGCCGTGAAAAAATTTGAATCGCGCCATTTTTGGGAATTCGCAATTACACTATTGGTCGTCATCGGTTTTGGAGTGGTTTTATATATTGCGGGCACGCGCCTGGGCACGATGGTGGGGCCAACGCTGGAAACGCTGGAAGCGGCTTCTTCGCCGTAAATTATTCTCCAATGATTTTCACCAGCACGCGCTTGCGCCGGTTGCCGTCAAATTCGCCGTAGAAGATTTGTTCCCAGGGGCCGAAATCGAGTTTGTTTTTTGTGATGGCGACGACCACTTCCCGGCCCATGATTTGCCGTTTCATATGCGCATCGGCATTGTCTTCGCCGGCGAGATTGTGGCGATAGTTGGAGGTGGGCTCATGCGGCGCAAGTTTTTCCAGCCAGTCTTCGTAATCCGCCAACAGGCCGTCCTCGGCATCGTTGATGAAAACAGAAGCCGTGATGTGCATGGCGTTGACGAGGCACAGGCCCTCTTTCACACCGCTCTTGGCGACAAGCGCCGCGATGGTGTTCGTGATGTTCACAAAGCCGCGCCGCCCGGGCACTTCAAATTCGAGATACTCGGTGAGTGACTTCATGCCGGAGGCGGCATTTCGGGCGGGTCTTTCGATCATATGGCTTTGTCTTTTGTCATGCGCTAAGCGGCGTGCGAACCATCGCAAAAGGGTTTGTTGCTGGAGTTACCACAGCGGCACAAGGTCACGCGGTTGCGAATCTCGTATGTTTTGCCATCGGCAGAAACCACCGGGATGCCGCCGCGCACCCAAATCGGCCCGCTGACTTTTCTCTCTGTGTCTTCGATGAGGCTGAGTGACGGCTGGAATTGCGGCTCGATGGGTTCGCCGGTTTGATTGTCCCAAACGACCAGCCGTCCGGCCGGGCAATGTGCGGCTTCAAACTCCACAATCTTCCGGGTTTCGGGATCGTCGGTGCGCTCGATCAAATTCCAAATCCGGCCCTTGGGATCGCAAAAGCGGGCGAAAGCGCACAGGCTTTCGGCATCGGTGAGCGATACAGTGGGGCCTTCGATGGTTTCCGCCTGTTCAAGGTACGGCTGGCGGCTGGCCGTTTCCGTCCCGTCGAATTTAACTTTCGCATGCGTGCCGTCACAGAACGGTTTGTTGGCGGATTGGCCGCAGCGGCAGAGATAACATTGCGGCTGCGCGGGAAATCTTTTGCCTTCGCGATAATCCTCGGAATCGCCCCGGGCATTGGTGACAATCCATTGCTCGCTAAGGGGCAGGCTGCCGCTGACGAGATAAGGGCCGTCTTTGGTGATTTCGATTTTTGGCTGCTCGGATTTTTTCATAATAGCTCCTTGATATGTCTCCCCGTTCAATAACCAACCATGAAGCACCCGTCAAGAGCGGCACGGCAGGGAATCGGTGGCCCATTATGTGCTTTACGTGTCACATCTGACATGACATTCATGCGCCGTTACCGCTGCCAAATCAAATGATAAATAACACGAGGCTGAACTGGCTGTTTTTCGTCGTTTTGATCGCGGGATTTGCCGCGCGGTTGTATGTGGCCACCCTCGGCCATGATTTTGACTTCAATACCTGGCTGATGATTGCCCGGCTGCCCGATCATGGGGCAGGCGTTTATGCCACCACTCTGTACAACTTTGCGCCCGGCTGGTTTTACATCCTGCGCAGTTTATATTTTCTGGCCGGGCACGATCCAGTGGTGTTTCGCTATTGTGTGGCGGGCTTTCTCAGCCTGGCAGACGCAGGTATTTTTTTTATCTTGTGGCGCTCGTTTGGCCGGCTGGCCGGCAGTTGGTTTTTTCTCAACCCCATTTCCATCATCGTCAGCGGTTACCAGAACAATTTCGATAACCTGGGAATTTTATTTGCCCTGCTGGCGGCGTTGTTAATCAAGGACGACTTTGAAAAACCTCTCAGCCGGCAAAAAATATTCGGCCTGGCGGTCCTGGGATTTTCCCTGTTCCTGAAGCATGTCTTTTTTGCCTTCCCGTTTTGGCTGGCGGTCAAGCAGCGGGGCATGGGCCAAAAATTCCTGGTCATCTTAATTCCCGTCGCCATTTTCCTGTTGAGTTTCATTCCCTTCTGGCCCGGCAGCCAAAGCGATATTATCGAAAATGTTTTTCATTACCGGTCGCATACCACGGATTATTTTTACCACATGTTCCTGCCGGAGTGTGTGCAGTACATGTTTAGCAGCCAGATGATTTGGCTGTTTTGCCTGGTGCTGTTTGCTTTCATTTACCGTCAAAAAAGCACCCTCGAAACGGCGCTGTTGTATACCTGCGTCCTGGTCGCCACTGCCCCGGCCAGCATAAATGAATACCTTGCCATCCCGATGTCTTTTGTGGCGACGCATCTGAACGTGTTCACCATCTTATATACCATCGTGGGCACGCTACATGAGTTGGTGGATTACAACGGGCTTCAACTCTATCGCATCAGCGGTAAAAATTTTATTGACCTGGCGATTTACACCCTCTGCCTGGCGCTGGCCTGGGTGACGTGGCGGCGGCAGATTATTAACGCAGCGAGGTTTGCCCTCCATTGGATTGTCCTGGAAGTGAAAAACCAGTTCCGTCCCGGGAAATAAGCCATGGGGCCGCTTGACGGAAAGGGTTCGGGCTGCGAGATTCTGTGCGCTTGGCGCAAGATTCCGTAATCACCGCGGCAAGCAATTTGTTCGCGGAGATCTCGAAAGCTCCCGCCGTGCAATCCGTGGCACAGCGATTGGAGCATGGCGGAGCGCTTTCTTTTTCCGGCGTCGCCGCACCCGCCTGGCCGTTCTTTGCCGCGCTGCTCAAACGCAATTTCCCGCAACGGCCGGTCGTCGTTGTGACGGAAAACCTGAGAACACAGGAAATCTTCCAACAGGATTTGGAAACGTGGCTGAACTTTAATCCGGCAAATTCTTCGCCGGTGCTTTTCTTTCCCGAATGGGAAGTTTTTCCGCATGAGGGCAAGCTCCCGCACGCCGAT
>JASHZU010000209.1 GCA_030042375.1 Verrucomicrobiia bacterium | reverse complement strand
TGTGACAGAATTTCACGGAATCCGGGTCGCCGCCATGTTCGCCGCAGATGCCCAGCTTGATGTCCGGCCGCGTCTTGCGTCCTTTTTCGACGGCAATCTGCATCAATTGTCCCACGCCCGACTGGTCAATCGAAGCGAACGGATTCTTCTTCACAATTTCCAGTTCGGCATAGTGCGGGAGGAACGAGCCCGAATCGTCGCGGCTCATGCCCAGGCACGTCTGCGTCAAATCGTTCGTGCCGAAGCTGAAGAATTCCGCCGTGTGGGCGATTTCATCCGCCGTCAGCGCGCCGCGCGGGATTTCAATCATCGTGCCCACCAGGTAATCCAGTTTCACTTTGTGCGCCGCCGCGACTTCCTTGGCCACGCGATGCACCAGGTCGATTTGCAAATCCAATTCTTTCTTGAAACCGACAAGCGGAATCATGATTTCCGGTTTGCACTTGATGCCTTTTTTCTGCACCTGCGCCGCGGCTTCAAAAATCGCCCGCGCCTGCATCTCGGAGATTTCCGGGTAACCGATGCCCAAACGGCAGCCGCGGAAACCCAGCATGGGGTTGAACTCATGCAACTCATGCACCCGCTTGGAAATGGCGTCCACGCTGATGCCCATTTTGTTTGCCAGGGCCGTTTGCGCTGCATGGTCGTGCGGCAAAAATTCATGGAGCGGGGGATCCAGGAAACGAATCGTCGCCGGCAATCCCTTCAACTCCTCGAAGATGCCGATGAAATCTTCCCGCTGATACGGCAGCAATTTCGCCAGCGCTTTTTTGCGGTCATCAATTTTCTCCGCCAAAATCATTTCGCGCATCGCGTCAATGCGATCGCCTTCGAAGAACATGTGCTCCGTGCGGCACAAACCGATGCCGCTCGCGCCGAACGCCACCGCATTGCGCGTTTGGTCCGGGCTGTCCGCGTTCGTGCGCACCGACATGCGCGTCACCTGCGAGCACCATTTCATCAACTGCACAAAGTTTTTGTAGGTGCCGCTGTTCTTGGCTTTCGCATCGCCTTCCAGCAAGCCCTGGATGACTTCGCTCGAAGCCGTTTTCACTTCGCCGGCATAAACGGCGCCGCTCGTGCCATCGATCGAAAGCGCGTCGCCTTCGTTAAAGGTCTTGCCGCCGACCGTCATCTTGCGCGTGGCATAATCAATATGCAGCGCGCTCGCGCCACACACGCAAACTTTGCCCATCTGGCGGGCGACCAATGCCGCGTGCGAACTCACGCCGCCGCGCGCCGTCAAAATGCCTTCCGCCGCAATCATCCCGCGCAAATCTTCCGGCGATGTCTCCACGCGAACGAGCAGGACTTTTTCGCCCCGGTTCGCCGCTTCCACCGCGCGATCGGCATTGAAATACGCTTTGCCCGAGGCCGCGCCCGGCCCGGCGGGCAACCCACTGGCAATCGCTTTGGCCGAGGCAATCGCCTGCCGGTCAAAGATTGGCGCCAGCACCTGGTCCAATTGGTCGGCCGGAACGCGTTTGATGGCCGTCTTCCAGTCAATCAAACCTTCCTTCACCATTTCGACGGCGAAACGGACCGCCGCCACGCCCGTGCGTTTGCCGTTGCGCGTCTGCAGCATGAACAATTTTCCGTCCTGGATGGTGAACTCAAAATCCTGCACGTCTTTGAAATGCGATTCCAGCGTCTTGCGGACTTTCTCCAGTTCCGCAAACGACTCCGGCAAATGATTCTTCAACTGCGCCACCGGTTCCGGCGTGCGCACGCCCGCGACCACGTCTTCGCCCTGGGCATCGATCAAAAATTCGCCGTAGAAAACTTTTTCACCCGTCGCCGGGTCGCGCGTGAAGGCCACGCCCGAGCCGGAATTTTTGCCGGTGTTGCCGAACACCATCGCCTGCACGTTGACGGCCGTTCCCCATTCCGTGGGGATGCCGTATTTGCGGCGATACACAATCGCGCGATCATTCATCCATGAGCCAAACACCGCGCCCACCGCGCCCTTGAGTTGCTCCCACGGGTCACTCGGGAATTCTTTTCCAGTGCGCTCTTTGACCAGTTCCTTGAAACGGATGACCAAATCCTTCATGTCCGCCGTGTCCAGCTTCGTGTCCTCGACATCCTTATGATACTTCTCGTGCTTGAGCTTGTGGATGACCACTTCAAACGGCTCATGATCTTCGCCCGCGCGCTTTTGCACGCCCATCACCACGTCGCCGTACATCTGGATGAAACGGCGATAACAATCCCACGCGAACCGCTCATTCTTCGTCGCCTTCACCAGCGCGAGGACCGTTTGGTCATTCAGGCCCAGGTTCAAAATTGTGTCCATCATGCCTGGCATCGAATCGCGCGCGCCTGAGCGTACCGCCACCAGCAGCGGAAATTCCTTCGCATCACCGAACTTGTAGCCCATGATGCGTTCCAGACTGGCGATGCCCGCCGCCACCTGCGCCTGGAGCTCCTTGGGATAAGTCTTTTTGTTATCGTAAAAATACGTGCAAACTTCCGTCGTGATCGTAAAGCCCGGGGGCACGGGCAGGCCGATGCGGGACATTTCCGCCAGGTTCGCGCCTTTGCCGCCCAGCAACGCCTTCATGGAGCCGTCGCCGTCAGCTTTTTTATTTCCAAACAAATAAACGTATTTTTTCGATTTCGATGCTTTTGCCATAAAATAGTAAAATTAACTCCGTAAACCTTTCAAAATGAGCGGGGGAGTTTACCACCGAAAATTCAGGAGTCAACGAATCAGTAGAGCGAAAAAAGAAGGGGCACTTGAGCCATTTTGGGAAACGGTGAAAACCACCAAATACCGATTGACATCCTTCTCATCTCCTGCGCTTTTAGTTATTACTCTCAAAGGTTGCCCAACAAAACGTGAAAACGAATTGCAGATTTCTGATTCGCGCCTTCCGCGTGTCATCCAGTGCAATTTGCGCAATCGCGACATGGCACCTTGGAGAGCTCGCCACTTCCGCCCAAACGGGTGATTACCTGTATAATGGTTCCAAGCAGACTATCACCCTGAACCCCGGCCTTTATGATATCACCGCCTACGGTGCGCAGGGCGGCGGTTACTATACCGGGCCCGACACGTACCAGTACTACTACGGTGGCATCGGAGCTGAAATGGAAGGCGAATTTTACTTTTCGAACGCGACGACGCTGACTCTTCTAGTCGGTGGGGCCGGCCAAGGTGCCGCCACATACGCTGGCGGCGGCGGTGGCGGCGGCAGTTTCGTTGTCGCTGGCTCCACACCGTTGGTCGTTGCTGGTGGTGGTGGCGGCATTGGTGATCCATTCTCCTACTACGACTCCGCTGGTGGCAGCGGATTGACCGGCGAAAATGGCGGAAACGGCGACAGTGGCGTAGATGGCGCGGGCGGCAGCGGCGGCAGCGACGGCAGTGGCGGCATCGCCGACACGAACTCCGCCGGGTCCGGAGGCGGCGGCTACAGCGGCAATGGCGGAACTGGCGGCACCGAAACGTACGGTGGCATCGGGACCGGCGGCAGCAGCTACCTGACCGGCGGAGGGGGCGGCAAGGGTTATTATGAAAACGGCAATGCCGGCCAGGGCGGGTACGGCGGCGGCGGTGGTGGTGATGGCGGCGGTGGCGGTGGTGGCGGCTATAGCGGTGGTGGTGGTGGCGCTCAGCTCGCCGGTGGTGGTGGCGGTGGCTCCTGCATTGACTCTTCTGCCATTGCGGACCTCACCGAAGTTTCAGCCGTCGCCAGCCCGGATGATTCACCCAATGGCGAGATTATTATTACCGCAGCCCAGCCTCCCTTGTGCATTAGCGAATCGGCCAATACCGTAAGCGTATTTTGGCCAGCGGTGCCGGGCTGGAGCATACAGCAAAACACTAACCTGGCCAATCCGTCCGGTTGGACACCCAGCAGCGGCGTAAATACCTCCAATGGCACAAATTATTTGAACATTACTGTTTCGGCGGGCAGTTTGTTCTTCCGGTTATCAAATTAACGATACCCGTTTACGGCTTTTGGTCAGCTTAGGCGGCTTGTCTTTGTTGTTCCGTCGCCAGCGAAAGTAGGTCTCGCCTTGTCGCTACAGGAGTATTTAGCGGTATTACGGAACTTATCTCCTAAGTATTTCTACGGTAAGCTGGCCCGATGACTGACAAAAGGCCATCATTGGGCCATGCTGTTTTGGCGGGGCGTACGCGTCCCCGTGTCTCGCCGAAAACTTCTTGCGTTTTTACGCCCTCACGAAAGAAGTCAATTTTGCGAAACGAACCCAATTTTTCATATAAGTGCCTCAGGCTAAATATGCAACACATAAAACATAGTGATAAGCAAAATTTATTTACTTTTGGCAGCACTCTCTTTCTCCACAATCGTTTAAGCGCTTTTGAGAGAAAAATAGGTTTTTATTTTAACCCAAATCAACCCTCTCACACCAAAAAACAAACTAAAAACAAACCGATACAAACCGAAAATTTAATTTTCCTTTGTGGTTTTTAACTTAACAATGTTGCCATGTCAGAAGGACTCCGCATCAAAGACCAGCCTGCCAGCGAGCGCCCACGCGAACGCCTCGTCGCGCTCGGCGCCGATGCCCTCAGTCACGCCGAACTGATTGCTATCCTCTTGCGCACCGGCTTGAAAGGCACCAATGCCGTGGATGTGGGCCGGCAGTTGGTCAATAAATACCAAACGTTGCAATCCCTGGCACGCGCATCCATCACCGACCTGCAAAAAATCAAAGGCATTGGCCGGGACAAAGCCGTTACCCTCGTGGCCGCTTTTGCACTGGCCCGCAAAATGGCCAAAGAGCTTCAGGCCGAATCGCCTGTCCTCGACAATCCGGAAAACGTCGTCCAATTGTTGCGCGACCAGAACCTCGTCAAAAACAACGAGACGCTGCAGGTGCTGCTCCTGAACACGCGCTACAAACTGATTCGTGTGGAGGACGTTTCCCATGGCACACGCGATACGCTGCTCGTGGACCCCGGCGCGGTTTTTAAAAAGGCCATCGAAGCCGGCGCCTCGGCCATCGTCCTCGTTCACAATCATCCCAGCGGCGATCCTTCACCCAGCGATGCCGATATCAAAACCACGCGCGATTTAATCCGCGCGGGAAAACTTTTGAAAATCGAAGTCCTCGACCACGTCATTATTGGCCGTGCCACCGCCGAACGCCCAAAAGATTATGCCTCGCTGCGTGAACTCGGCCATTGCGCCGTCTAAAAAGCCAAATAAAAAACGATAACGTGAAAACCATTTGACCGTTCCCGCCAGCCCGCCGATAATAGTAGCTGTTCAACTGTTTTGAAGACAATACATTATAACAGAGCCAAAGTTTGCGGCCTTGCCTCTCTTTGCACCGTCATTGTTTTCCTCGCCGGGATGTGTCCCGCTTTCGGCGCGGACTTGAGAGCATTGCCCGGCCACGTGCCGGACGTCGTCCATACTCTCGCGCCGTTGTCCCGTTTGCCGGCCACGAATCAATTGCGCCTGGCCATCGGGGTATCCATGCGCGATGCCGCCGGCCTGGAACAATTTGCGCAGCAGGTGTCCGATCCCAACAGTCCCGGTTTTCGCCAATATCTCAGCCGCGAAGAATTGACCGCGCGCTTTGGTCCCACGGAGCAGGACTATGACGACATTAAAAATTTCGCCATCACGAACGGCCTGACCATCGTCGGGACAAATCAAAATCGCCTCGTCCTGGATGTCACTGCGCCGGCCGCCGCCGTTGAAAAAGCATTTCACGTCCACTTCTACGTTTATCAGCATCCCACGGAAGGCCGCACTTTCTTTGCCCCGGACAGCGAGCCGACCGTGGACGCCACGCTGCGGGTGGCCGATGTCGAAGGTCTGACCGATTATTGGCGGCCACATCCCCGGCGGCTCGTTCATAAGTTAACCCAGGCCGATTCCAGGAAGGCCGCCGACGGCACGGCCCCGGACGGTTCCGGCGATTTGTTTGGCAACGATTTTCGCACCGCCTACGTTCCCGGCACCACCTTGACGGGCGTCGGCCAAAGCGTCGGGTTGCTGGAATTCGACGGCTATTTTACCAACGACATCTATGATT
>JASHZU010000208.1 GCA_030042375.1 Verrucomicrobiia bacterium | reverse complement strand
CGCAAATCATTGTAAAGCATCAGCCCCAAACCAATTAGCGTTATTGGAATGACCGCCGCCACAAACAACCACACTGCTGGCCATCGCTCCGTTCGCTTGGTATGCCACATCCGGGCTACCGGGATTAAAAGAATAATGGCTCCGAACAACAATGAGGGCCGTGCCCCGATGGCTAATCCATAAGCCAGGCTCGCCAGCGCCAGCCATGCTGCCTGCCGTTTTGGCTCATGCAGGGAACGCCAGATTGATGCCAAGGCAAACATGACGAAGGCAAACGCGCAACTCTTCGCAACTTCATAGACATCGCAGGACGATAAAATTTCCAGGATGCCTGTGGCCAAACCCAGCGCGAACACGCCGCTTATTGCTACCCAGACAGATGTTTTCGGAAAATAACGCCGCCAAATGGCGTGTAATAAACCCGCCGCCGCCAGGAAACCGATCGCAAAAAAAATTACGACGGCATCCACGTGCGAGAGATAATGACCGGTCAGAATGGCATACGGCCAAAACAAAACCAGCGCGGGCGTAACGCCAAAGTAGAGGTACAGCTTGCCTTTGTAGTAACTCATTTCATACGCCAAATGATCGGCATCCCACACGTAGGACAAGTTGGCTGCGGGATCGTAAGGATTAGGAAGCTGGGCCAGGCCGGGCGCGGGATCCCTTTTCACATTAAGCTGGCCGGACTGAAACCCCTGCACCAGGAGATTGTAATAAGCATCCTGCGCGCGCGAACTGACTAATTCCAAGGCGCCAGGCTCCGCGCTCCGGGCAAAAATCCCGATAACCAGGGCACAGGCAAGGCCGAAGATAACACATCGAATCCGTTGGAGATTATCCTTGGGCGCTTTTTCGGGATTAGCTTCTCCAGTCATCTCGTTGCGGCAGGCATGGGCAATTTTTCATTTTATCCCCGCAAGCCGCTCCTTCCAGATTTTGTACAGCTCGACGGTCGCGCGGACGTCGCGCAGGCAGTACTCGGCAATCTCGTGGAATTTGCCTTCGGCCATGAGGGTGTTCACATCCATGCCCGTGACACCATGGCTTTTGGGCGATTCGATGCCAAAAGCTTTGCAGTAAAAATCTAGATTGAAACGCCGCGCCGCACCATCGCGCCCGCTAACATTGTAAAAGGTGAATTGCTCGGCGAGGTCACAGTGCGGCTCGGTGGCGTAGCGGTAGCCGAGCCAATTCTTTTTAGAAATGGGCACGTTCAAAATAGCCGAGCGGAGGTAAACGAATGGGACGTCGAAGCCGCGGCCGTTGAAGGTAACAATCGCATCGAACTTGCTGGCCGCGTCCCAAAATTGGGTAAGGAGCTCGGATTCATCCGCGCAGGGAATGAATTTAACGGGCGCGACCTCATCGAGTTCCTCCTGAAAATCCTCGGCGATGAAAAGCGACTGTCCGCGCTGCGTCTCGGCGTTGAGCATGGCGATGCAAACGACCTGTGCGGTAAAGGGCCAAAGGTTGCACATCTGGCGCAATCCGGCACGGCGCGCTTCGCGTTCCGTTTCGTCGGCGATTTTTTCGCACTCGCGAAAGAGATATTCCTGTTGGACCTCATCGAAGTTATCGAGAGGCAGCGCCGAGGTTTCAATGTCAAAAACGAGCGTGGCCACGGGAGAATTAACAGGCAAGCGGCGGCATCCGCCAAGTTTTATTTTTCGAAAGCACTTGGCGCTTGCCTTGGCAATCGCAGCAATGGCAATTTTAACAAGTTCCCGACATGGAAACGAACCGGCAGCCAGAGTCAGAAGAGGCAAAACTGCGGCAGCAGTTGGAAGAACTGCTCAGCCATGCGCGGCAATTGGAACAAGTCACACGCGCGCCGGAGGGCCTGCCGCGCCTGAATGAGCCGGCAACCCTGGTCGTGCCGCTGCACGAATCCATCCTGCCCGGCTCGATTCTCACGACGCTTTTCCGCAATCCAAAAACCGGCCGTACAGTGTCGTTCAAAAGCGACGAGCTGACGCAATTGGACGACATGACGATTGATTACCTGCTGAAATATTACCAGTCGCAATCGTTGTTCACTGAGGACGATGCGTCGCGGCTGCGCTCCAGCATTGAGTCGCACACCCGGCGGCTGCACCAGTTGCTGCGCAATAAAGACTGGCGTGCGGGTGTGTTCAGCTACGAGGCGGCGAAAGAGGAAGCGGTTTTGCGCAGTCTCTTGCAACTGCAATTGCTGGTGGATTGCATTGAAATCCTCACGCCGCCGCTGCTGACGATAAAACAGATTGACGACGCGGAATTTGATTTGATCGACGACCTTCGCGGATTTCTCCGGTTGCTCGCGCTGTTGATGTGGTGGCGGCTGGCGGCCACAGGCGTGGAGGAACAGGCCTATGGCGCGCTGGCGGCGTGCGTTGCCGGGCTGGCAGCCAAAGAAGATGACTCGATTGCGCTGCTGGAATCGGGTTATGCCGCGTCGAACGGCGATGCCATCGCGTTTGAAAAGTGGTTTCAGAAAAGCGGAAACAAGGCGATGGAAAAGGTGGAGGGATTGCTGCAACCGCTGGACAAACATGGGTCGGACGAAATTTTCAAATTGTTCGCGCGGCATGCGCTTGACCTGGGCCTGCAACCGGTGACCCTGGAGTTTGTGCGCCAAACGTTGCAAACGCTCGCTACGACGCTGGCGTCGATGGACGGGGACACGTCGGATGCCAGCCGGCGGCGTATTGCGGTCGTTTCCGCGCAGATCACTGATATTTCGCGGCAGTATGCCATTGATTTCTCGGCGCGGCAGGCGGACCCGGGCGTGTGCGAGGAGGACCTTAACGCCATCTTCAAGGAACTGGATGTGATGGTCGGGCTTGAGCCGGTGAAAAATGAAGTCCACCGCTCCACGAATTTTGCGCGGATGCAGATTTTGCGCCGGCAACAGGGTTTGCCGGTGGTGGAAGCGAGTTTGCATAGCGTCTTTTTTGGAAATCCTGGCACGGGAAAAACCACCGTGGCGCGGCTGATGGGGCGCATTTACAAATCGCTCGGGCTGTTGCGGCGCGGCCACGTGGTGGAATGTGATCGTGGCCGGCTGGTGGCGGAATACGTCGGACAAACGGCGGTGCGCACGCACGCGGTGATTGATTCGGCGCTCGATGGGATTTTGTTTATTGATGAAGCGTACTCGCTGGCCGGGCGCGGCGGGGAGGATTTCGGGAACGAAGCGATTGAGACGCTGCTCAAGCGGATGGAAGACGATCGCGGCCGGTTGATTGTCATCGTGGCCGGTTACAACGAACCGATGAAACAATTCATCGCGTCGAATCCCGGATTGGAATCGCGCTTCACGAATTATTTGAATTTTCCGGATTATCAGCCGGAGGAATTGTTGGAGATTTTTCATCGCATGGCCGCGCAGTGCGGGCTGGTGTGTGCGCCCGAAACGGAGAAAAAGGTCATGACTATTTGCAAATCGCTGCATGCGGCGCGGAATGAGCGGTTTGGCAACGCGCGCGAGATGCGGAATTTGTTTGAGGCTGCGGTGCGCAACCAAAGCACGCGCCTGGTGAACAGCGGCCAAACCGACCGCGACGC
>JASHZU010000207.1 GCA_030042375.1 Verrucomicrobiia bacterium | reverse complement strand
TAACACATCGCGCCCTTGCATCCCTGCTGACCCATCATTAGGGTATGGGCCGTGCACGAGGAAACATCACTGATCGAATTGATTGCCCTTGGGGTGGCCTTCGCTTTCATCTGCGGGTTTGTCGCCACTCGTCTTCGGTTATCCCCCCTGATTGGCTATCTCGTGGCGGGCATCATCATGGGCCCATACACGCCGGGATTTGTCGAGGACGCTCATCTGGCGTCGCAACTCGCTGAGATTGGTGTCATCCTGCTGATGTTCGGCGTGGGCATGCACTTCTCGGTGGCCGACCTTTGGGCGATGCGCAGCGTTTCCGTGCCCGGGGCCATCGCCCAGATATTCGCTGCCACAACGCTCGGGGTGATCGCGACCCATTTTTGGGGTTGGTCCCTGCATGCCGGCCTGATTTTTGGCCTGGCCCTGTCTGTGGCCAGCACCGTCGTCATGCTGCGGACATTGGAATCCTACAATGCCGTGAACTCGGCGGACGGTAAAATTACGATCGGCTGGACGATTGTGGAAGATGTGGTAATGGTCCTGACCCTGGTATTGTTGCCGGCTTTTTTTGGGCAAAACAACAGTGACGCCGGGGCTCAAGGCAGCGACGCTTCGACCTGGCTTTCGTTCGGCATGGCGCTGGGCAAAGTGACGATCTTCATCGCCCTCATGCTGCTTCTGGGCACGCGCCTGTTTCCCTGGATTCTGAAATGGGTCGAACGCACCGGAACGCCGGAGTTGTTCACGCTGGCTGTCGTTACCATGGCAGTAGGCGTGGCCTATGGCGCCGCTGAGCTGTTTGGCTGCTCTTTCGCGCTGGGCGCCTTCTTCGCCGGGGTGGTCATCAATCAATCCGATCTCCATCATCGCGCGACCGCCACGCTGCTGCCCCTGCAACACGCCTTTGGAACACTGTTCTTTGTCGCCATCGGGATGCTGTTCGACCCCATGATTGTCGTGCGCGAACCATGGAAAGTCCTGGCCGTCGTCCTCATCATCGTGGTCGGCAAATCCCTTGCGGCGTTTGCCATCGTCCTGATATTGCGCAAGCCGCTGAGTATGGCCCTGCTGGTCTCGGCGGCGCTGGCCCAAATCGGCGAATTTTCCTTTATTCTCGCGGGCCTGGGCATCAGCCTGGGCGTGCTTTCGCCCGACGCCGAACACCTGATTATCGCGGGCGCGCTGATTTCCATCGTCCTTAATCCCCTGGTATTTTATGGTGTCTCGCGGATCCATCCCATCAAACCCGCCGCATCATAAATTTTACATCCGCGCCCATCCGTGCTTTAATCTATCCGATGACTGCCGTCAAAACGCCAGACTGGGCCGCGCTCCGCAAGGACTTTCCCATCCTTGACCAGCAGGTCCACGGCAAGCCGCTGATTTATTTCGACAACGCCGCCACGTCGCAAAAACCGCGCGCGGTGATTGACGCGCTGGTGCATTATTATGAGCGCGACAACGCCAATGTTCATCGCGGCATTCATGAACTCAGCAATCGCTCCACCGCCGCGTTTGAAGATGCCCGTACCCGCGCCGCGAAATTCATCAACGCCGCCAGCGCCGAGGAAATTGTCTTTACCCGCGGCACGACCGAAGGCATCAATCTCGTCGCCAACGCCTGGGGCCCGAAAAATCTCCGGGCCGGCGATGTCATCCTGCTCACGGAAATGGAGCATCACAGCAATCTCGTGCCGTGGCAATTGCTCGCGCAGCGCACCGGCGCGCAGGTCGCCTACATCCCCGTGACCGGCGACGACGGCCTGCTTGATTTGTCCAAGCTCGATTCGTTGCTGACGCCGCGCGTGAAGATTTTTTCGATGGTGCATATCTCCAATTCCCTCGGCACCGTCAATCCCGTCGCCGAACTTTGCGCCCGCGCGCGCAAGCTGGGCATCGTCACGCTTGTGGATGGCGCGCAGAGCGCCGGGCATTGTCCCATTGATGTCCAGGCCATTGGCTGCGATTTCTTTGCCTTTTCCGGCCACAAAATTTGCGGGCCCACGGGCGTTGGCGTTTTGTATGGCCGCAAGGAACTGCTCGATGCCATGCCGCCTTACCAGGGCGGCGGTGAAATGATCCTGAGCGTTGGCTACGACAAGACGGAGTTCAAACAGGCGCCCCACAAATTCGAGGCCGGCACGCCGGACATCTCCGGCCCTATCGGCCTGCATGTGGCGATGGATTATCTCGACGCCATTGGCCGGGAAAATATCTGGAAACACGACCAGGAACTCGCGCAGTACACTTACGAAAAACTTGCCGCGCTCAATGACATTCGCCTCTTCGGTCCGAAAACCAATCGCGCCGGGCTGGTGAGTTTTCTGCTGAAAGACGTTCACGCGCACGACGTCGTGACACTGGCCGACCAAGCGGGCATTGCGCTCCGCGGCGGGCATCACTGCACGCAACCGCTCATGCACAAGCTCGGCGTGGAATCCACCGCCCGCGCCAGTTTTTATTTCTACAACACCAGGGCAGAGGTGGACCGCTTTGTGGAAGTCATTAAGGAAATCCAGAAGTTTTTCAAGCAATGAAGTTTACAGTCGAAGTTGAACGCGAAACTGACGGGCGTTGGATTGCGGAAATTTGCCAACTTCCTGGTTGCTTGACCTATGGCAAAACGCCCGAAGATGTTTTGGCCAAGATCAAAACTCTTGCGGTGCAGGTTTTAAAGGAGGGCAACGGGACCTGGACAATCAAGAAGAAGAGCGGGCTTTTGCGCCAACTTTTATTGGCGATTAAACTTGCCGAAA
>JASHZU010000206.1 GCA_030042375.1 Verrucomicrobiia bacterium | reverse complement strand
AGAGCAAATCCAGGTCATCCGGCAAATCTGCTGTCATGAAAGTCAAAGTCAGGCGCACGCCTTCGCCTTCAAAGGTATAGATTGTGCGCGTCGGCAAAACTTCCAGATTCGATTGAGGCAACGCCGGGATGTCGGCTGGAGACGCCCCCATAATCCGGAAAGTTTTTCCATCAATCCGCGCCAGGCTGGTGAGACGCTGCGGCTTGCCAGTCCAATGGGTCGTATCAGCATCGGTCAATTTATCAGCGGGGGACCAAATGCTAAAATAAGGGTCACAGGCTACCAAAGGGACGGAAGGCGGACGCAATGTCTCACCTTTAGCACTAGTTAATAAGCTAAACGCAAACAGAACTGAGAAAGCCAGGTGACTCCAATATTGAACACACACTTTTATCATAAATCAAACACCCTGAAATCCAACGATCGAATCGAAAACGATTATTGTTCGAGTGGGCCGGTCCCCGGAAACCACGGAATCGTCCACGTGACTTCCGTATGAGGATTATTATCATTATTCCATCGCGCCCGCCAAACCATGTTGTTGGGATCAATCACGTCGTTTCGGTGCGGACTTTCAACGTGACTATCCGCAAAAAGGACATCCGTATTGTAATTATGCCGGTTGCAGGGCACTTGCGGGTGCCACGTCGGATCCTGACTTGTGGTCCAGGAAGTTAGCGGAGTGGTATTGGCATTAAATTGGATTTGGCCGGCTGGAATATCTGAACGAACATCGGCCACTGTAATCATGTCCGACGGATGACGTATCACGGTCTCGGTTACCGGCTGAGTTCCCACATCTGCACCCATCCCGAGAACGGTAGGCCAGCTCATGTTTAGCCCCCAGTCGTTCCAACCTAATGAAAAACGTGTCCCTTGATTCGCGTATGCGCTACCCGCAGCCCCGGTAACTATGCCGTAAGCGTCAAGCTTACCATTTTCGCCGATGATTTGCTGGAGGGTTGGATTTAGATTGGTATCCCAGGCACTTTGTTGAAGGGCCGCCGGACAGGAAAACGCATTGCGATTGGCCATCAAATCCATCAGCCGGGGTTGCCAAACGTAATAGCTGGCACCCGATTCGGTAAGGCAGTTTGGATAGACATGGTTGTAATCGGTTGGATAAATGGCCAGCGCGATACCGATCTGCCGCATGTTGTTCATACAGCTTGCCTGCTTGGCTCTTGATTCCGCTTGTTCCAATACGGGCAAAAGGATGGCGGCAAGGATGGCGATGATGGCGATGACTACCAAAAGTTCGATCAACGTAAATGCACCTCGACGATTCCAGTTATCGGATTGTGCCTGTATCTTTTTCATCCGGGAGGCAGTTAAGTTCGCCTCGTAGCTACAAAACAAAGAACATAGTACGTGGCATGGCTTTCCAAGCTTTTTCATGGTCTTGCTCTAGGCTACTTCCCCATTCATTGTTTGTCATGTGGCATAAAATGGCCACAGCCTGCCGATAGGTAAGAGCCTCGTATTAAAGCACATTTTAATGATTAGTATTCCCCTGAAGGGCGTGACAGAGGAACTCCCGCAGAAACGGGAGTCCCGAAATCAGGTGAGCCATCAGCATTCCAGGTGAAGCGTTGGGTGCGAACGTCCCGCACCGCACCGGAGCCGCTATGAACATGGGCATGATAGATAATCCAATCCTGGTTGCCGTCAGGCGACATGACAAAAGAGCAGTGTCCGGGCCCAAATACTGTCGCTGAGCTTGAGAACACGGGTTGGGGGTTCTTAACCCAGGATTTTGGATCCAACACATCGCCGCCATTCCAAGCCAATTCGCCCAAGCAGTATTCGTCTGTCCACATGGCAGAGGCCGAATATATCACAAATAACCGGTTGCCGTGCCAAAGAACCTCGGGACCTTCATTGATGGGCAGGGCATGCCTTTCCCACAGATGTTCGGGCTTCGCAATGCAAACGCGTACACCATCAATTGTCCAGGGATTGCTCATCGGCGCGATGTAAAGGTTCTGTGCCACGTTTTCCGTGCCTTCCCAACCTGACCAAATAAAATAGAGTTTTCCGTCCGGCATTTCCAAAACGGTGCCGTCAATGGCCCAGCGATCCCCTGGCGCTGCGATTTTGCCTTTTAATATAAATGGCTGAGTGGGATCCATTGAAGTGCCTTCCAATACATACATCCGATGATTGGAATTATCGCCATTGTCCGCGGCGACATAGATATACCATTTGCCCTGGATAAAATGGAGTTCCGGCGCCCATACCTCCCTGGAATAAGGCATCCCTGGACCGGGTTGCCAAACGCATTTCCAATCGCCCTTGCCGATGTCCTCAAGGTTGGTTGCCTCGCACATCCGAACGCCCTCATTATTGCGGGACTGACAATAATAATACTTCGAGTTCCATCGGATGACCCAGGGATCAGCACCACGGCTGACAATGGGGTTAGTGAACGTCCGGCCGCCAATGAGATCGGCTGCGGGAGTGATCGCGGAGACGAGGAATATCACTGCACCTAAAAGGAACATTGAAGCGAAACCAAAAACTTTCGTTCGTATTTTCTTCCACCTCATATCAAAATTTAAAATGGCCGTCTTGGAATTAAAAGGGCGTCCTGGAAAGGACGCCCATGAATGGCTCATCGGACAAACCAAATTATGGTGTCTTCAAGATGAAGAACTCAGCCGGATTTGCCGCGCTAATCGGAATGGCATTTGAGAAATTGCCATTGGAATCAAACGCGCCGGTATAGTTCGTCGTCCAATTCGAGATTGGCGTCAACAGATTTGTAGAGCTCAGCAACC
>JASHZU010000205.1 GCA_030042375.1 Verrucomicrobiia bacterium | reverse complement strand
CGGCGCGGCGCGGACATTTTCTATATTGATGACCGACCGGAAAATATCCAAGGCGGCGTGGTTCGTGGCTGGGAGACTGTCCTGCACGAAACCCCGGAAAAGACGCGCGCGGCGTTGGAAAAATTCCTGGCAGCCCGAATTTAGTTTGGCCTTTTTTATGCTGCTATTATTAAACTTGTAAGATGAACGTAGCCATTCTCGTAGCTGCCGGCCGGGGCGTCCGCATGGGCAAGGACAAGTTGTTTCTCGAAGTCGCCGGCAAACCCGTCATCGCCCACACATGGGAACGGTTTGATGACTCCCGGGTAATTGATGAAATCGTCGTGGTCGTCCGCGCGGGAATGGAAAAGAAATTCCTGGCCGTTGCGAAGAAATTCCAGTTCCGGAAAAAATTCCAAATCGTGACCGGCGGCGCGGAACGTCAGGATTCTGTCTGGAACGGCTTGCAGGCGGCGCCGGAGGGGACAGAAACCGTGGCCATTCACGACGCTGCGCGCCCGTGCGTGAGCGAAGACCTGATTGCCGCAACCATCCAGCACGCGGAAGAAACCGGCGCGGCCGTCGCGGCGCATCCGGTGACCGACACCATTAAGGAATCCACCGATGGCCGGTTGATTCAACAGACCCTCGACCGTTCGAAATTGTGGGCCGTGGAAACGCCGCAAACGTTTCGCCTCGAAGTCATTCGCCGTGCCATTGCCACGGCGCGGGCAAAGAAAATGACTTTCACCGACGACACGGCTGCTTGCGAACTCATCAGCCAGCCGGTGCGGCTCGTCTCAAGCATTGCCCCCAATCCCAAAGTCACCGTGCCCGGCGATTTAGCGGTAGTCGAAACTTTGCTGCGCAAATCCAAATAAGCAAGGCGGTTACGCGATTTTGGACTCGAATTCCAAAACCTTTGGTATCTTCCGGCCTTTGTGGTAAAGTCCTTCCGATGAAAAGACGTTTGATTTATGGGCTGGTCACCCTGCTTCTTTCCGGAAATTTATTCCTCGGCGCGCGCGTATATGTCGAATCCGCCAAGGCGGACGACGAAAAGGATTTGCGCTCGCCCAATGTTGAATTGTTCAAGCAGGTGCTCCAGCAAGTCCACGATGAATACGTGGACGGCACCAACATGACCTACCAGGACCTGGTTTATTCCGCGCTGAAAGGCATGGTGGGCTCGCTTGATCCGCACAGCGAATTTCTCGATCCGGACGATTATCAACAATTGCAGGATGACACCGAGGGAGAGTTCGGTGGGCTGGGCCTGGTCGTCGAGATGAAGGACGGCTACGTCACTATCATTGCGCCGATGGACGATTCACCCGGGCTTCGCGCAGGGATTTTGCCCGGCGACCGCGTCGTAAAAATCGATGGCCAGAGTTCCCAGGGAATGGCCCTCGATGATGCCGTGCGGCTGTTGCGCGGCAATCCCGGCACCCAGGTGACGGTGACCATCCAGCGCCCCACCACCGGCGCCACGAAGGTTTTCACCGTGACCCGCGCCATTATCACGACGCAAATGGTCAAGGACATCAACGGCAAACAGGATTTTCTCGTGGATCCGGACGGCATCGGCTATGTGCGCATCACCGAATTTGGCGATAATACTGGCGACGAACTCGAAGACGCGCTGCAAAAAATGAAAGACCACGGCATGAAGGGCCTGATTATTGATTTGCGCGGAAATCCGGGTGGCCTTTTGGATGAGGCAGTTGAAGTTTGCCAAAAATTTTTGCCGAATGGGCAATTGATTGTTTCCACCGAGGGCCGCGATCCGCGGGAAAATTCCTTTCGCACGGCCAAAGGCCGCGGCGATGAACTGAACGGCGAACCCATCGTCGTGCTCGTCAATTACGACAGCGCCAGCGCGGCGGAAATTGTCACCGGCTGTTTGCAGGACCTGCATCGTGCCGTCATTCTGGGCGAGAAAACCTTCGGCAAAGGTTCCGTGCAGAGCATCATTCCGTTCGACGACGGATCCGCGCTCAAATTGACGACCGCCAAATATTACACGCCCAGCCATAAAGTCATTCACGAGCATGGCATTACGCCGGATATTTTTGTGCCGATGACTGATAAGCAGGAAGGCGCGCTGATCATCAAAGGTTCGATTGGCGGTTTGGAATCGCTCGACGAAACCAACCGGGTGCTCGTGGAGGAAATGCAGGATACCCAACTTGAACGCGCGCAGGACTTGCTCAAGGGCATCTTGCTTTACAGCCAAATGACCAAGCCGGATAAAATGGCGGCACGATAAATTCCGCATAGCGGCCTGCGATGACCCTTTTAGCCGTTGAAACTTCCTGCGACGAGACCAGCGCCGCCGTCGTGCGCGATGGCAAAATTTTGTCCAACGTCGTTTCGTCCCAAATCGCGCTGCACGCGGAATACGGCGGCGTGGTGCCGGAACTCGCCGCGCGCGAGCATCTAAAAAATCTCCCGCCGGTCGTTCGCGCTGCGCTCGAAGAGGCAAGAATTTCATCGGAACAAATTGACGCCGTCGCTGCGACGCAAGGACCCGGTTTGCCGACGGCCCTGCTTATTGGTTTCAAAGCTGGGCAAGCGATTGCGTTCACCCTGCGGAAGCCATTCATCGGCATTAATCACCACGAAGCGCATCTATATTCGCCATGGATTGGGGATTTCGCCGCATTCCAGCCAAACATTTCTCTTATCGTCAGCGGCGGACACACGCTTTTGGTTTGGGTCAAATCGGAGCTGAACCACCAGGTGCTGGGCGGCACGATTGACGACGCCGCCGGCGAATGTTTCGATAAAACCGGCAAGCTCATTGGCTTGCCGTATCCCGCGGGTCCGGAGATGGACAAACTGGCAGAGCAGGGGAATCCAAAGGCTTTCGATTTTCCGCGGCCACTGCTGCAAGATCCCGGCGATGATTTCAGTTTCAGCGGCCTGAAAACTTCCGTCCGCTATTTTTTGCGCGACAATCCGGACCTGCTGAGCAACCCGCAAAAAATCCGCGACCTCTGCGCGAGCATCCAGGCCGCTATCGTGGAAGTGCTCGTGGCCAAAACCATCCGTGCCGCGAAACGAACGGCCGTTCGTTGCATCACCGCCTCCGGCGGCGTGACGTGCAATCGTGAATTGCGGAAACAGCTCGAAGCCGCCTGTAAAAAGAACGGCTTTGCCCTGCGCCTGGCCGAAAAAAATCTCTGCACGGACAATGCCGGCATGATTGGCATTTTGGCGGAACGAAAGCTCTTGGCCGGCACGGCACAAGTGCCTTTGGATGAGGAGATTAACGCTGGCCTGGCGCTTGCTTGACTTAATCGTCGAGCTATTGAATTTTAGACAATGGGTTCTGCATCTTTTAAAGCGAGTCGTTTGACGCGCGGGAATTTCTTTTTTCCCACCGTCATTGAAGTCACGGATAACGCCATCATCCGCCACAAACGCTCGTGGCTCAAGAAGGACGAAACGAGCATCAGCATTTCCAAAATTGCTTCCGTCAATATCCAAACCGGAATGTTTTGGTCGAAAATCCTGATTGAGTCCACCGGCGGCTCTGATCCGTTCACGAGTAATGGCCACAAAAAGGCCGATGCCCGGCGCATCCGCGATATGATTCAGGCTTTGCAAGGGAATATGATGCCGGAGGCAGATGTGGAACTTCCCGACCAGCCCCGCGAGAAACTCAAGTTAAGATAAGTTCGTCTGCAGGCAGCCTTTTGTTTTTCCTCCCGCGAAATTGTTGCTAAAATTTCGTGAATGACCGCGCGCCTGCCCATTTACGAAATCGAAGACCAAATCATTTCACGCCTCAAATCCGATCGGCGATTGATTTTGTCCGCGCCGACCGGCTCCGGCAAATCCACGCAGGTGCCGCAGATGCTCCTGAACCATGGTTTTCTGGATGCCGGCCAAGTCGTCATTCTTCAGCCTCGCCGCCTCGCCGCGCGCCTGCTCGCTGCGCGTGTCGCGCAGGAGTTGGGTGTGAAACTTGGCGAGGAAGTCGGCTATCAAATTCGTTTTGAAAACTGCACGTCGGCGAAAACCAAAATCCGTTTTGTGACCGAGGGTGTTTTGTTGAGGCAAATGATTGAGGACCCGAAGCTCAACGGTGTTTCCGTCCTCATTTTCGATGAATTTCACGAGCGGCATCTTTATGGAGATATCACGCTCGCCCGCGCGCTCGATTTGCAGGAGCAATCACGCCCGAACCTGAATCTTGTCGTCATGTCCGCGACGCTGGATGCGGACGAATTGGGAGATTATCTCTGTGAGGTCAGGAACAAGAGCGAAGGAAGTAGCTTTCGCGCATCAGTTCTTGCGTCCGAAGGCCGGCAATTTTCCGTGGATATCCAATACGCTGCGCAGCCATCCTACAATGACAAGCGGTCGGTTTGGGAGCAGGCCGCCGCGGCATTTTCTTACTATGTCAATTCCGGCGGGGAAGGGGACGTGCTCGTTTTCATGCCCGGCGGATTCGAGATTTCGCAAACGATTGAAGCCATTCGTAACGAGCCGGAGTCCAAGGGTTTTATTTTATTGCCGCTTCATGGCGAGTTGGATCCGAAACTTCAGGACGCCGCTGTCGCGCGTTACGACAAGCGCAAGGTTGTTGTCGCCACGAACGTCGCCGAAACGTCGCTGACGATTGACGGCGTGAGGCTCGTGATTGATAGCGGGCTGGCGCGCATTGCGCGGTACGACGCCAATCGCGGCATCAACACACTGCTCATCGAGCGCATTTCGCAATCGTCTTCGGACCAGCGGGCCGGTCGCGCGGGCCGCACTGCTCCGGGTGTCTGCATGCGGCTGTGGTCGCGCGAGGAACATTCGCATCGCGCGCCGCAGGAATTGCCCGAGATTAAGCGGCTCGACTTGGCCGAAGTCGTTCTTACGCTCAAGGCCGCGGGCGTTGCGGATTTGCGCGCCTTCCGCTGGTTGGAAAAACCGGATGAAATTTCCCTGACGCACGCCGAAGAACTCCTTCATGACCTCGGCGCGCTGGCAAAGGACGGCGCCATCACCGGCGTTGGCCGGAAAATGTTGGCGTTTCCCCTGCATCCGCGTTACTCGCGCATGTTGCTCGCCGCGCAGGAATACGGCTGCGTGTACCAGGCCGCCCTAGTCGCCGCGCTTACGCAGGGGCGGGACCTCCTTTTGCGTAATGTGGACAAGGCCACGAATGGACTGCGTGAGGATTTGCTCGGCGAAAAAGCGTCGTCGGATTTCTGGATTCTCATGCGCGCATGGAATTACGCTGTGAAGAACCAGTTTCGTATGGATGCCTGCCGCAAGCTCGGCATCCACGCTGTCACCGCGCGGCAAGTCGGCCCGCTGCTCGAACAATTCCTGCGCATCGCCGAGCGCGAAGGCCTCGACGCCAAGCCGATGGAAGTGAAGGACGAAGCACTGCAGAAATGTATCCTTATCGGCTTTAGCGATCGCGTCGCCCGTCGGCTGGATTCAGGGACATTGCGCTGCGAACTCGTCCACAATCGCCGCGGCGTCCTGGTGCGCGAGAGCGTCGTGCAACAAAAGGAGCTATTTGTCGTCTCCGAAATCCGCGAAGTGGAAACGCGTGACAAGGAAGTAAACACGATTCTTTCACTGGCCACGGCCATCGAACCCGCATGGCTGGCCGAACTATTTCCCGAGGACATCGAATCCGATTTGCGGGTGCAGTTTGATCCAACCCAAAAGCGCGTCGTTGCTGCGGAATTGCAGCGCTTTCGCGGGCTGGCGCTCTCTGCCAAACGCGTTGAACCGCCGCCGGCCGATGCCGCCGCGCATATCCTGGCGCAGGAAATCCTGGCGGAACGGCTGCCGTTGCCGAACTGGGACCATGCTGTTGAGCAATGGCTTGCGCGCCTGAACTTTCTGTGCGCCAATTGCCCCGACCTCCAGCTCCCGCCGTTTACCGACGAGGACAAACAACACATCATCGAGCAGCTTTGCCATGGCGCCGTGAGTTACAAAGAGATTAAAGAACGCGACGTGATGCCGGTCGTCACGTCATGGCTCTCGCACGCGCAGCGCGGGCTGCTGGACAAGCACGCGCCGGAGCGACTATCCCTGCCGAATGGCCGCACGCCCAAAGTCACGTATGAGAATGGCAGATCGCCATTCATCTCCATGCGCATCCAGGAACTCTATGATGTGAACCAGACGCCGAAAATCGCGATGGGCCGCGTGATGGTGACGGTGCATATCCTGACGCCGGGCATGAAGCCCATCCAGGTGACGCAGGATTTGGCGAACTTCTGGCGCGAGCATTATCCCAAAATCAAATCCGAACTGGCCCGGCGCTATCCGAAGCATCTATGGAGATAAGCGGGCACATATCTCAGGATAATTATTTTGATATGAACGATACATTGAAGGCCCCGAAGGCCGCGATTAAACAAAGGAGAACCAGGTTAATTCCCCAAATGATGCACGATGCGAGAAGGCAAAGCAGGATGCGTTTGAGCCCAGACCATTCCAAATGCCATGCGCTGTGGTAAAGGAGGATGAGCGTA
>JASHZU010000204.1 GCA_030042375.1 Verrucomicrobiia bacterium | reverse complement strand
GCTGAGCACGATACTGATTTTGCCATTTGGGCTCGGCGCGGCCTGGCTGCTGGCACGATATGACTGGCCGGGGAAATCGCTGGCCGAAACATTTATTACATTGCCACTCGTCATGCCCCCGGTCGCCACGGGGCTGATTCTGCTGGAATTTTTCGGGAGGCACGGCATCGGCGGATTCATTCACAATCATTTTGGCTTTGATATAATTTTCACCTGGCGTGCGGTGTTGATTGCGCTGGGCGTGATGTCATTTCCTTTGCTGGTGCGTTCGGTGCGCGTGGCCTTTGAAGGTGTGAATCCGCGGCTCGAGCAAATTGCCCGGACGCTGGGCGCAGGAGATTGGCGGGTTTTTTTTACCATCTCTGTCCCGCTGGCCAGGCGCGGAATCGTGAGCGGGATGCTGCTGGCCTTTGCGCGTGCGCTGGGCGAATTTGGAGCCACGGTGATGGTCGTGGGATTTATGCCCCGCACGACGACGTTATCTCTAGCTATCTTCCATTCAGTGCAGGATTTCCAGGACACGGAGGCGTTTCGACTATTGGGCGTTTCGGTTGTGCTGGCGTTTGCGGCGGTATGGGGCAGTGAATGGGTCCTGCGGCGAAAGAAAAACGGATGAGCCTATTGTTAAAAAAGATTTCGTTGCCGCTCGCGCCCTTCACGCTGGAAGTGGATGTAGAGATGCGCGGGCGTGTTACAGTCCTCTTTGGTTCGTCGGGCGCGGGTAAAACGTCGCTGCTCGATTTGATTGCCGGGCTGCGCCGTGCCAATTCAGCGTTCATTCAACTTGCCGACACGGTGCTGACGGACACTTCGCAGGGAATATATGTGTGCAGCCGCCACCGAGGCATCGGCTACGTGCCGCAGGACCTGGCTTTGTTTCCGCATTTATCCGTGCGACAAAATCTGTTTTACGGCTGCAAATCCGGTGATAGGGCCGGATTGTTCAGCGATGAGCATGTCGTTAAGGTTTTGGAAATCGAGCCTCTGGTATCGCGTGGTGTCAATGAACTTTCCGGTGGCGAGAAACAGCGCGTGGCGCTGGCGCGCGCTTTGTTGTCGTCGCCGCGTTTGTTATTGCTGGATGAGCCGCTGGCCAGCCTTGACGCGCCGCTGAGGGCAAAAATTATCCCTTATCTCACGCGCATCAGGGACGAGTTTCGCATCCCGATGCTTTACGTCACGCACGATCGCGACGAGGCGCTGGCGCTCGCAGACGAAATTGTGATATTGGCGGAGGGCAAGGTCCTGCAGGCTGGTCCGGCGTCAGAAGTTTTCAGCCACCCGGCCAACTCCGAAGTCGCGCGGCTAGTGGCTGTGGAAACGATCTTGTCTGGCAAAATCATGAGTGTTGATGAGGGACTGGCTACAGTGAATGTCAATAGCGTCGCGCTTACTGGGGTTGCACTTTCGGGTGCATCGCAGGATGTGTACGTGTGTATCCGAAGCGAGGACGTGGTCCTTTATCGTGACACGGCGATTGCGGCCAGCGGGCGAAATCGCCTTCCTGCGCGCATCGTCTCGCTGCGGCCTGAAGGCGCGCTGGTGCGGGTGGAACTGGATGCGGGGTTTCCGTTGCTTGCGTTGGTGACTCGACTGGCCTGCGCTGAACTGGCATTGCGCGAGGGTGAAAATGTCACTGCACTGATCAAAGCGCCGGCCATCCATCTTGTGCCGCGTTGAAATTGATGCTAAAAACGCCTGATGCGCATTTTGTTTTTCGCCCAGCTCAAAGATGCGACCGGTTGCGATTCGGCTGAGTTGACGGCGGCCTCGCCATTGAGTGCGGAACAGCTTTGGGCTGAATTGCTCAGGCAATTCCCGAAGCTGGCGGCGCATCGCACGAGTGTGCGATTGGCGCGAAACCAGGAGTATGCCGCCCGCGATGCGCAGTTTCGCAACGAGGATGAAGTGGCATTGATTCCGCCGGTGTCCGGTGGTTAACGCAAGATGCAAATCGAAATTCAACTGACGAACGTGCCGATTGCGGAAAGCATTTCTGCGCCGGATGTGCCCGGCGCGCGCGGCGCGTGGCTGGAATTTCGCGGCATCGTTCGCGGGGAAGAGAACGGCGCGAAAATTTCCGCGCTGGAATACGAAGCGTATCCGGAAATGGCCGAGCGCCAAATCCGGCGCATCTTGGAATCGCTTTCGGCCCGGCATCCTTGTTTGGCTGCGAAAATCATCCATCGCTTTGGCATTATTCCGGTGGGCGAGACGGCGATTTACGCGGGCATTGCGTCATCACATCGCGGCGAAGGGATTGCTATGTTGGCGGAATTCATGATCCAGTTGAAACAGGACGTGCCAATTTGGAAAGCGCGCGCGCTGCCGGTGGCGCAGGCAGAGCAGGGGACCGTGCCGAAAAAATCCAAGCCGTCTCCAACAACGGGCAGCCCCAAGCCAAAAACGCTTTCTTTCGATGACGCGCTCGTTGAGATTCAATCACATCCTCACCTCCTTCCTGCCTTGCGTCGGTCGCTCGCAGAATCTTTTGGCCGCGTACTGCGTGAAACCGTTTGCGCCCCGGAAGATTTTCCGGCGTGCGATCGTTCCACTCGCGACGGCTATGCTGTCTTGCAAGATGATTCGTCGGATCATTTTCTTGTTGTGGACACACTGCACGCCGCGGATTGGAAACCGCGGCAATTGAAGACTGGCGAAGCGGTGCGTGTGGCGACGGGGGCGGCGATGCCGTCGGAAAACCTGCAAGTCATTATGCAGGAAGACGTCGAGCGAAACGGCGACAGCATCAAAGTCCTTTTTCGCGATGGCGTCACAAATGTTCGCAAGCGTGGCGAAGAAATGCGCGCGGGCGATGTCGTATTATCTGCGGGCACGTGCCTTAATGCAGGAGCCATGGCCTTGTTGGCGACGGTGGGATGCGTGCAGCCACTAGTCAGCCCGCGTTTGCGCATCGCACATTTTACGACGGGCGATGAAATTATCCCGCCGGAACAGACTCCAAAGGCAGGGCTAATCCGCGACAGTAATTCGACTTTAATTCGGTGCCTTTTGAAAGAATTTACACATGAAGTCGTTCAAACCCATTTGCCGGAAGAGTTCGGGGCGGCAAAGACGCAAATAGCGAGGTTTAAATCACTACTTGAGAATGCAAATGTCCTTTTAATCTCCGGCGGCGCGAGCGTGGGGGAAAAGGATTTCACGCGCGAGTTGCTGACGGACCTGGGATTTGAAATAGTTTTCGGGCGGCTCAATATCCGTCCAGGCGCGCCACTGGTTTTTGGTGTTAACGGCCAACGCATTGCTTTTGGCCTGCCGGGTAATCCAGTTTCTCATTTTGTTTGCTTCCACTTGTTCGTGGCGGCGGCGCTGAGGAAGTTAATTGGCGCGGAGCCGCAAATGTTTTTGAAGGGAACACTGGCAGCCAAACTTGATGACGCGCCAAATTCTCGCGAGACTTTCCTGCCAGCGCGATGGGATGGCGACGGATTGCATGCGCTGAAGTGGTTGAGTTCAGGCGACATCACCTCCTTGAAGGATGCCAATGCATTAATCCGTATTCCGGCAGAGAGTGGTCCTATGGAGGCCGGAGCGAAGGTTGATTTTTTACCAACATGAGCAAAAATTTTTCACATATTAACAAAACCGGCGGCGCGCAGATGGTTAATGTGGGTCATAAACCGCTGCAGCGGCGTCGCGCGGTGGCGGCAGGAAAATTGCTTTGCGCTCCGGCGACGATTCGGGCCCTGAAAAAGGATGCCTTGCCGAAGGGCGATGTGCTGACGGTGGCGCAGATTGCGGGCATCCAGGCGGCGAAGAGGACGGGTGAGTTGATTCCGTTGTGCCATCCGCTGGGGCTGAATCATGTGGAAGTCAGTTTTAAAGTGCAGCGCGATGGGGTTGAAATTGTTTGCGCGGCGGAAACGGTTTCGCAAACAGGCGTGGAGATGGAAGTGCTGACAGGCGTGAGCGTGGCCGCATTGACGCTATATGACATGTGCAAGGCCGTGGATAAAACGATGCGGATTGAGGGAATCCGGGTGGTGGAGAAAATCAAAGAATGAAAATCGGACGCATCACCATCAGCGACCGCGCTTCGGCGGGTGTATACGCGGATTTGAGCGGGCCGGAGATTGAAAAAGTTTTAAGTGAATTTTTTGGCGAGAGGGTTACATTTGAGTCGGCCATTGTGCCAGATGAGGTTGCGTTGATTACCGCAACGTTAAAACGATTTGCTGATGAACTGAAATGCGATTTGATTGTGACAACGGGAGGAACGGGAATCGCGCCGCGCGATGTGACGCCGGAGGCGACGCGTCCGGTTTTGGAAAAGGAACTGCCGGGCTTTGGTGAAATTATGCGCGTGCAATCGTTTGCCATTGTGAAGACCGCGATTTTATCGCGCGCGCTGGCGGGCACACGCGGCAGGTCGTTGATTATCAATCTGCCCGGCAAGCCGCGAGCAATCCGCGAATGCCTCGAGGTGCTCGCG
>JASHZU010000203.1 GCA_030042375.1 Verrucomicrobiia bacterium | reverse complement strand
ACAATCAGTTTAGGCGGTTGTTGTTCCAGATCATGGATGGCCTCGTTCTGATATAAGAGCGCGGAGGGACCCGGGATCATCAGCGGATAAGTGGTAATAAACCGCGTGGGACTGTACCGTTGCGCGCGGCAAAGAATTTCCGGGTCTGAGCCGGCAACGAAAATAGAATCGTTGGGAGAAGTCATCCCGGCCGCCTTGTCGGCGGCAATTTGAGCTTCCACAAAGATCACGCCGGCCAGTTTGGCGAACCGTTCGCTCGAACAGAGCATCCAGGGAACATCCGGACGAATCACCAGTAGCATGACAATCGCAGTGGTTAAGCCGGCCAGCCAGGCAGAAGACTTCGGCATCCATTCGGAAACTTTGGAGGAAAGCGCGCGAATGCCGACCGCCGTCAATAAAGCCCAAAACGGCATCAGCAGGATGTAATATTGCGCATACTCGCAGCCGCTGGTGGAAACTATGGCGCAGAGAAAAAGGCCCAGCCAAAACCAAATCCGCGGCGGCGGCCGCAAGAGAACGGCCCACGGCAGCAAAAATAATATCCACCAGTTATTCCAAAAGAAAACGAGTCTCGACCAGAAACAGGATGGAGAGAAAACCCCCGATGACTGGACGTAATCCCGATTGAAAGCAACGGTGCATTCCCAAAGCGACGTCAGCGCATGGTCTTTCATGTAAAATCCCAACCCCAAAACCCCTGCCAAAATTCCTCCCGCCAGCAGGCAAACCAGTCCCTTAGAAATAACGGCGAGGCTTGAGCCGGATCGGAACATCTCAAACAGCCATACGGCAAAAACAAATGCCAGGATCGGAAGGGCAGTGTATTTGTAAATTAACGTGGTTGCTCCCAAAAGACCTGCGGCAAACCAATGCACATTTTTATGCCCATGCTGCCGGCTGTAACTGTAAACCGCTACCGTCGCCAGGAGGGGGAGGAGCAAAAACATTTCCGGGTTGCAGGTATACTGGTCGATGCCCGGCAATAGAATCATCGGCGTCATCAGCCACATGGCCGGCAGAACAACCCCTTGCCCCAATTCCTGTCGAGCGGTAAATCCGAGCAAAATCGTGGCTAGAGCCACAAACACGTAGGCTTCCAGGCGGGGAGACCAAAAATATTGGGGCAAGAGCAGATGGGCCAGGGCATAGCTGTAAAACACTCCCGGTGGCTTTTGAATAAAGGCATGTTGGTAGGGCGCGATACCCTGGATCAGCAGCCGGGCGGCATAATCGCATTCCCCCTCGTCACGAAAGAGCGGGGCATTGTAATTGTTCCACCGCAGCGCGATGAACAACAGACCCAGGCCGAAAAGGCTGAGCCATTGGCTCCAATGCAAATTTCGGATTTTGTCCTTTATCATGAACGCCTTACATCAATGTGGGGAACAATTGCCTGAAACAAGCCAAAATTTGCCCGGCCCAAATTTTTGAATAATCCCGCCATTGAAAAGTCCATCGAGCAAGACCATATTGAACGAGTTGGGAGCTGGTTCATCTAACTTATATGCAACTGAACCTGATGCAGCTGGCCAAGGCAGCGGTGCCGATAGCGGCAATTGTAGTGCTGGCTTTTTATATAACAAGAGGACAACAAACTAATGATACGACAGCGCCTTTAACACCTTATATGGAAACGAATAATTTCAAGAAACCGGACGCGGCGGAGCTGAAGAAGAAACTGACGCCGGAACAGTTTGCCGTAACGCAGCAAGCCGCCACCGAACCGCCGTTCGACAATGAATTTTGGGACAGCCATGCGCCGGGCATCTACGTAGACATCGTTTCGGGCCAGCCGTTGTTCAGCTCGCTCGACAAGTTTGATTCCGGCTGCGGCTGGCCGAGTTTCACCCAACCGTTGTCCGGTACGGACGTGACGGAGAAGGCAGATGATTCGTACGGCATGGAACGGACCGAGGTGCGCTCGACCATGGCGGACTCGCACCTGGGGCATGTTTTCGATGACGGCCCGGGACCGACGGGCCTGCGCTATTGCATCAATTCGGCGTCCCTGCGTTTTATCCCGTTGGACAAAATGGAAGCGGCTGGTTACGGCAAATATCTCGAACCGTTTATCAAGGCAGGACTTTACAAGCCCAAGAACGCTGCCGCGCCGGGCAAGTAAGGCTTAATCCGAGGTAGCCAGTTTTTCCCACAATTCCTGGTTCAGGACAGCTTTTTGCAATATGTCTGTCTGGGAGGCGGGCGCGACCGGTTCGGGCTGCAGCGGCAGGCGCAGGAGGAAGGTGGTCCCAAAACCCGGCAGGCTGCGGGCCTCCATTTTTCCGCCGTGGTGATGGATGATGAAGAAGCAGGCCATGAGGTGAATGCCGTATTCGGAGGCGACGCGGCCTTCCGTGGCAAATGGATCAAAGACAGCGCGCAACGCTTCTTTGGGCAGGCCCGGCCCGTTATCACCGATTTCGACAAGGATTTCGGGCTTCGCTTGTTCCACCAGCTCTGCGGCGAGTTTAACGGTGGTTCCCGCGGGCAGGACGGCCAGTTCTTCCTTCAGCAATAATTCAAACAGGCGCTGGAATTTCGGTTTATCGCACCGCAACTTCGGGAGATTGGGCGGAATATGATTTTCAATCCCGATGCGACGCCCGGTGAATTGGTCCTGCAACGATTTCAGGGCATCGCCCACGACTTCGTGCAGGAGCACTTCGTCCGCAAACGGCGCGGAGGGATTTTCCGACGCGGCCCAAAGGTCCTTCAGCAGCGAGTTAATTTTTTCAATCTGCATCTGGACGTTCTGATGATAGTCCTTCCAAAAATCCGGATTGCGCAGGCTGTTTAAATCCGTCTTTTCCTCGTTCATTTTGACGGGCGCGAGGTCAAGGAAGGTTTTGACGGCGACGAGCGAGTTGCGAATATGATGGCTCAAACCCGCGGCCAGCAGGCCAAGGCTGACGATGCGGTCGGCGATGAGCATGTTGCGCAGGACGGACATTTTTTCCGAGAGTAATTTGTCGCGCTCGGTTTGGACCATGAAAAATTGAAGGCCGTGCTTGAGGGTTTCCTCGAGGAGTGGAGGGTCC
>JASHZU010000202.1 GCA_030042375.1 Verrucomicrobiia bacterium | reverse complement strand
GGATTCGAGGATGGCATCCACGCTTTCTTCCTGGGCGGAATCAATGAACGAGCAGGTGTTGACGATGAGGGCATCGGCCTGGGCGGCGTCGTTGGTGATTTGGATGCCATCTTTCAAAAGGGAGCCAAGCATGATTTCGGCGTCCACCAGGTTTTTGGCGCAACCGAGGGAAATCAGGCCGACCCGGAGCGGGCGTTTGCCTGTCTTTGCATGTGTCTTTCCGGCAGATGATGATTTAACCACAGACATAAAGGATAAACTATAGGATGGATGAAACGCACGAAAATCTTACGGCTTGAACCCCGAGACCAGAAGTTATTGGGAAACCGAATTGGTAGCCGGAGAGGTGGTGGAGGAAGAAACGGAGGAGATGGAATTGGTGGAAGCGGCCGCAGTCTGGGCTTGGGCTTCCGAGGGCATGCCTAATTGGGACCGAATGATGGCGCGGGCGGCGTAGGGCAGGCCGTGCTGAGGATCGAGCAGTTGTTTGAGGACAAATTTGTTTATGTCGGCAAAGGGCGGGAGGCCGGTGCGCACTTTGTCGTTTGAATAATTTAAAAGTTTGCCCTGATAGACGTTATAGACTTTTTGGGCGAGGTTTCTGAAGCCAACGTAACGGTCGTCCTCCCCCAGGGCCAGAGCCTCGTAAGACTGAAGAAGCAATCCTTCGACGGCGGCGGTAGTGGCATCCTGCGAGGTATCGCCGACGTCCTCCTGCACGCGACCGACGGCAAATTGATCAAGCGTCAGGTTGGCAGGGAAAGAATGCGGATCTTTGTCGAGCATCGTTTTGTTGGGGTATTTTTCGCGGACGTAGTTAAACCACTTTTGCGCATCAGCGATGTCATTCTGCTCATAGAGATAATAAATGGCGTCGCACAAGAAATTCCGGTGGCCCACTACGATGTTCGGGGCGTCGGCGGGGTCTTCGGCCATCATGGATTCGTAGGCAGAATTGACCTTGGGGATAAGAGGGATGTTTGGCCCCATCTCAACATTTTTTGTGAACGGATTATCAATGATGACGCCGTGATCAAAAGTCTGCATCATGGATTGATAGATGATGCGGCGCAGCGTGATTAAATCGGTGGGGTTGACTTTGTCCGGATGTTGTCCGGCTTGTTGGAGGCCGACGGAAGCCCAGTAAATGGCATGGGCTTCGGGCAGGCGCCAGTCAAGCGGACCCCATTCCTCATTTACTTTTTCGGCAAAGACAGGATCGATTTTGTATTTTTCCTGGAGGATGTGGAGATTGGCCCGGTCCTGCAGGGTTTGGGGATGGAGCAAGGCATCGAAGTTGGTGCCATGGGGTCCGAAGAAAGGAGTCATTTCTTTGGCCCATTCGGTCTTGTAGTAGAAGTTGGCGTCGTCGAGGTTTTGACCCATTTTGTGCTGAAAAAACCAGCCGAGATTTTGGTAGATGAGGACGCTGTCGGGATTGTATTTCAGGCCGCGGTCGCGAAGGAGTTCGATGCCGTTTTCAACCCAGCGCCAGCGGTCGGGAAAATCCTTGAACTTGACGGAAATATTATAGGCCATGTTCCAGCCTTCATAAGCCCAGACCTGCGCGTAGTGAGGCTCAAGGTCGGTAATCCAATTGGCCAGTTGGGCGGCCTCAAAATATTGGTCGTTGATTTGGAGGTCATTGGAACGGATCCAGAGGAAATTAGAAATAAGCCCGCGAAAACCGCCCAGAGCCTGCGTAGTAAGGGCGAGGACCGGCGGCGCGTCCTGGATCGGGGTAGAAATGGTCAGGCCCAGGGCGTAGCGGTCGTGGTTGAGGCTTTTCTGCAATTGGCCGCAGGCGAAAAGCAAGGCCACAGCAAGCAGGAGGCAAATGGATTTCTTGACGCGCGGGTTCATTGAGTTTGCGCGGTGGCCAGTTCGCGGCGGTTGAACAAAATAATTCCAGCAATGGCAAAGATCCCGCCGAGCAGCAAAACGATTTGGACAAAGGCGGCCCCAAGCTCGCTCCAGGGAATGCTTTGACCGGTGCTCACGGAGTCAATCGGAGAAAAGTTCTCGGCAAGGTTAAGGACAGACAGGATTCCCTTGTAAAAGTCGTTTATAATTATCTGTGACACAGGGACGGCAGGGCCTCCCGGGTTTTGAACGCCCAGCCCAACGTTCTCCGCGAGCGTGTCGCTGGAGAAGGCCACGGCCAGCATGGCCAATGAGAAAAATGCCGCTACGGGGAAGGACAGGAAGCTGGCCGCCATCAGGCCAATCGCGGACAACAGCACGAGCCAGCAGAAAATGATGCCAAGCGCCCGGATGAAATTCACGGTAAAGGTGCTTTCCGGATAAAGGACGGTAATGCCGTCCTCAATCGGAAAGACCAAAGAAGTGTTATTGGGATTGAGAAAAACAATTGTTAGCTTGCCGTTGGCATCGTAGAGATTCGGCGGGATGGTAAATTCATGGAAGGTATCGGGCGAGAGGCTCATGGGCGCAAGCTGCACCAGATTCGTGGAATTGGGATCGCCAATCTGCCACAGGCCGACGAAGGTGCCGGAAGGGTTGTGATTGGCGGCGTTGAACTTGATGCGCAATTGCATCGGTTTGTTTTGCAGATAACTTTTGGCAAAGCCGAGGTTGACTATCCATCCCCGCGGAACCCCCGGCGGGACCAGTTCGAAATCCGATTTGACCTCCCCGCGGATTTGGTTGCGCACTTCAGCCAAATCGGCAGTGGTCATGGGGTGTTGCTTGAGACGGTTTTGCAGGACCTGCTCGGTTTCGGTATCGATTTGGGAATCGACATTATCCGGGCGAGCGGAGCCGCGCGCGACGAGGACCTGCTGGCGTAATTCAGTTTGCTCGCGCGCAGGCAATTTGGAAGCGCGCCATTGGAGGGTGGCGTAAATGCAAACTCCGGCCAAAGCCAAGAGCGCGGCATTGAGGGAAGCGATGCCGAGCCATTTGCCCAGCCAGATTTGCCAGCGGGCGACGGGTTTGGTGGCGACGACCTGTATCTGGCATTCCTCGATATCGCGCGCCAGGGTGCCGCAGGAGAGCCACAGGGTC
>JASHZU010000201.1 GCA_030042375.1 Verrucomicrobiia bacterium | reverse complement strand
CTTCCTGGCAATAACCTGATACGACATTTGCAATTAAGATTTAGCCGCGAAAGAACGCAAAGAGCGCATAGAAAACTCATTTACGTCAGATAGCCGGCTTTCGCTTTCTTCTCTTGATTCACCCCGGCTTAACACATACTTGCGAATTTCAAAACGATACGAGCCGAAATTAATAAGCAATCCATGTTCAATTCGACTGGCTTTCAAATAGCCGAGCATTTGGGCAACATGTTCATCAATGAGTGCCTTGGCGGCCTTCAGCTCTATAACTAGTCGGGCATCAATAAGCAAATCTGCCAGATAATCACCGATTGGTGTGCCGTCTTCGTCGTAAACTTTAAGCGGATGCTGTTGCTTTACATCAAGGCCAAGTTTGCGAAGTCGATGGGCCAGAGCATTTTCATAAACCTTTTCCATGTGCCCATTCGAATGATAAACGTGAATATCGTAAGCCGTTTGTCTCACAACATCGCACAATTCTTTGATTGTTCTCATGGCTCTTTGTGTTCTTTGCGTTCTTTTGTGGCCAAGTTGTAAATGAAAATACCAGGGTGACTGCGGCAGATGCAAAGCAAACTACCGTTGCTGCCTTCCGGCCCTGGCGGGGTTCGTAAGTCCGCAATCCGCAGGCCCTGGCGAAACTAATTTGCCCAAAAATCTATGCGTTGTCCAGACAAAGCGCGGCCGCGGCGATGACGGCGATGTGCGGCTTTTTGCTTGGGACGATTTTCAGGCGCTTTAAGGCGTTTTGAAATTTAAAGATGCGAAGCCGTTCGCGCATGCGCGGTTCAAAATAGGAGTAGGCGCGGCTGACGCCGCCGCCCAGGACGATGACTTCCGGGTCATAGGCGTACAACACCGCCATGACAGCGTCGGCAAAACGGTCGCCAAACGCGGCGAGCATTTCGGCGGCCTTGAAATCGCCGGCATCGGCGCGTCGTTGGATTTCGGCGGAATCCAAGCCGAACTCGCGCTGGAAGAACCGGCCGCTGCAATAGTGTTCAAATTCGTCTGCCTGGTAGGGAGCATGGCCGATTTCGCCTGCGCCGCCGTTGCTGCCGGTAAACAGCTTGCCGTTGATGACGACGCCGCAGCCCATGCCGGTGCCAAGGATGAGGCCAACGAGATTCTGGCGGCCACGTCCCAAACCGAAGTGCAGCTCCCCGAGGGCGAAACATTTGGCATCGTTATTCACCGACACGGGAATGTTAAAGCGCTTTTCGAGCAATTTTTTGAGCGGGACTTTGCGCCAGGAAGGAATGTTGGCAACGGAATAAACCACGCCGTCTTTGACGAGGCTCGGCACGCCGATGCCGATGCCGCAAACGCCCGGCTGCAGCACCGCCGCGATGGTCTGGTAAACTTCTTCAAGAACGATTTTTTGTTCCGCGCCGGAGGAAATGGGTTGTTTGTGCAGGGAAACGATTTTGCCTTTTTTTATCAGACCGGCGCGGACATTCGTGCCGCCGAGATCAACACCGATATGCAGAGGGCTCTTCACTGAGTTCTTAGACATAAAACTCATATCTTAAAGTGGTGAGGGATGGGTGACAAGCTGCATGCTTCCCCCTCCTTGGGTGGTTGACATGGCCGGGCAAAGGCTGGTGCCATAAATAAACGGAGGTATTGGGGAACGATGTCATTTCGCTTTTTCAGCTAAAATTCTCATGGTGGGCCAATGCCTGCCGCGTCCCGCTCTGTGGGATGGGTTCTTTGACATGGAAAATTAGGAGATGGCAGTTGGGAGTTAGCAGATAGCGGAAATTAAACTAAATCAAGCCTTCAAGATGAAAAACAAACCGAATACAAACCGATACAAACCAAAAAATGAATCGAGGACGATTTCTATTTCTTCAGTCGTCGCGGTGACGATGGGATAGGTTTTCCTTCAGGAAAGGGCAGCAGGCCGCCGGCGGGGATTAACCGGCGTTCGCTGAAATTGGGATTGACCGGCCGGCCCCAATTCGGTGCGGCCACAATCAGGACTTCGGCTTCGCGTCCGCCGCGCGCCATCAACCGGTGCGGCAGGCGCGATTCAAAATGCACGGCGTCGCCCGGGTCCAGATCATATGTTTTAGCGACGAGCGACAAGGTGATTTTGCCATGCAGGACGTACACCCATTCCTCGCCATCGTGTTGATAATGTTCGTTGCCCAGGCGCGAGGGAGAAATTTTGACCCGCATCGGCTGCATATTGAAAAAATGTCCGGCTTCGGACAACGGGGCATATCTCAATCCCTTGACGGACTTTTCCACAGCATCGGCAGCGCGAACGATGGTGCAGAGCGCGTTCGCCGTGGGGGCTTCAAAAAGAGAGGCCAGGGAGACGCGAAAAATCCGGCAAAGCATCAACGCGGCGGAGATGGAGGCCTGGCGGTCGCCGGATTCGAGGCGCGACAAAAAGGCTTTGGAAAGGCCGCTACGGGCCGCGAGTTCCTGCAAGGTCAGCCCGCGCTGCTGCCGCAGTTCCCGCAAGCGCGCGCCAAAGGAGGAAAGCTGCTGCTGGATATCATCCTGCTGGCTTGAGGTTAAGTTGGTCGTCATGGTTCAGGATGTTTTTGGCAACGGGATTGCCCGGCTCGCGGCATACATTGTTACGATTTCCGGGGGAATGATGTGATAACTGCTGTGCGGTTCAAGAGCGATTTTTTCCGTGGTCGGCTCCAGATGGATATGCTGGCCGTCCACCTCGGCGATTTCCAGGCAATCGTCAACGTCATACAAATCATCGGTATGGACTGACAAGGTCCCGCGCAACAATTCCGCCTTCGCGCGTTTTTTCACATCCACCTCACTCGCGGCGATGACGAAGGCATTGGCATGAAGCTCGGTAAATTGTCCGGGCAAATAAGCGCCCAGATTAATGAAATATAATTTGTTGCCCTCAGCCGGAGGATGGGGCTGGAGAGATATCCGGTATCCATCCACCACCTGCAATTCGACCCACGAGTCGATATGAAGCCGGAGCGGATCGCCAAACCATTTGTCCATGAGCCGCTCATAGGAGGCTTCAATCGATTCGCCGGCAATGAAAACAACATCGTGCAGTTCCGTATTACAACGCGCCGCTCGTCCTCCCAGATAAACTGCAAAAAGCTTTTTCCCCGGTTGATTAGTTGCAGTCATATCGGTTCAAATGGATCGAGCAATAGTATGCGGCGTTATACTAGACAAAATATAACGCAGGCCGACGCCGGAGGGCAAGCTTTAGGAGAATTTACGTCGGGTTTGAGCCGGGTCGGTGAAAAAATCCAGGGCTGGCGGTTTGGCGGGTGACTTGATACCTTTCGCGACAATGGATAACAAACGATTGCAGGTTAAGGTTGGCCTGTTTGTTTTTGTGGGGTTGATCTTGCTGGCCGTCCTGCTGATTTGGTTTAGCAAAGGGACGAGTGTTTTTCACGGGACATATACCGTGCGCCTGGTCGCGCCCAACGTTGGCGGGCTGAAATTGAAGGCATCGGTCCTGCTGGCCGGGGTGGCTGTAGGCGATGTTTCGGACATCCAATTGGCGCCGGACGGCAAGAGCGTGACGATTATCCTGAATATTTACAACGGCGTAACAATTTATGGCGATGCGCACTTCGTCATCGAGCAGGCTGGTTTTTTGGGCGACAACTATGTTGCCATCATTCCCACGGACAATAAGGCGGCGCCTTTGACAAACGGCTCCCAGGTGGATTGCGAGCCGCCGTTTGATTTGCAGGCAGTCGCGCGATCGGTCACGGGATTTATTGCGCGCGTGGATGAGACGGTCAAAAAGATCGAAGACTCGGTGACGCAATTGCAGAACACGGTATTGAACCAGCAGACGATGACGAACCTTTCCATTACCATCGGCAACCTGCGCACAGCTTCCGATGAAGCGGTTTCGGCCGTGAACAATATCAATGCCATTGTGGCCACCAACGGGGAGCAGGTCAATTTGACGATGAGCAATGTGGTTTACTTTTCCCAGGACCTGACAAATCTCTCAGGCAACTTCAACAACATTATCGCTTCAAACGGCGTAGTCATTTCCGAGGCGGTCTCCAATATCGAAGTTTCTACGGAAACGTTGAAGCAAATTACCGATGATGTGCATTCAGGCAGGGGCATGGCGGGAGTGGTCCTGGAAGATCAGGGGGCAGCCACGAATCTCCAGGCGACGATCAATAATCTGGCCATTGCCACGAGCAATTTGAACAAACTTGGCTTATGGGGCTTCCTGTGGCATCATCAGAACGAAGCGGCGCACACCAACGCATCGTCAAAAATTTCGTCGCCGCACCAAAGTAATTGACCATGACTCCGCTCTGGGCCATCCGCCTCCTGTTCCTGGGCCTGTGCACTATTGCAGGCTATGCAATCAGCCAGGTGCGGGAGGAATTTGTCGGTTTAAGTCATAGCGGTTTGATTGGCATGGCCATCGGCTTTGGCTTCGGAGGCCTGCTGATTGCGGTGGACGAAATGCTCAAAGGGTTTTCGCTGCGGGCGTTTTCGGCCGTCACATTCGGGCTTTTGCTGGGCATGTGTGTGGCGATGCTGATTGATAATTCCGGTTTGTTTGAACACGCCGAGCCGACGCAACGATGGCTCATCCGGCTCGGGCTGTTCCTGAGTTTCGGTTACATCGGC
>JASHZU010000200.1 GCA_030042375.1 Verrucomicrobiia bacterium | reverse complement strand
AGGACGGTTTGTTTTACTGCGTTGGGCACGCAATTCTGGTCGTCCGTGCCCTCGATGGAAATCCATGGGCGTGGCGCAGTGAGTGCGACGTACCAGTACGCATCGAACGGCAGCTTGTACATCTGGCCGGTAAATTCCTTCAGGCGTGGCACGAAGTAGTACGGAAATTTCCGTGTCATGTCCTCGATGCCTTCCTTGCCGCCACGGCCCGGGCCACAGAAGCGATACGCGCCCGTGCCCGCGCCGCTCGAACCGGCAGGCGCACCCAGGGAAATCCGGTCATCAAACGCCGTGGCCACCATGGTGAGCTTGCCCAGGCGCGAATGGCCCAGTGCGATGATTTTGGTTTTGTCCGCGAACTTCTGCGTTTCTACGTAATCCACCACCCGCGAAAGTCCCCACGCCCAGCCCATCAGCACGCCCCAGTCATAGCCGGGATAAGCGGGATAAAATGAGTTCGTACGGAAGTTTGGATTGTCCTCGCCGCATTGGGTGTAACGATAGGTGACAATGGCGTAACCGCGCGCGAGCTGGTTCGAGAAACCCATTGCGGCTTGCGCCGGATCCACCGGCGTCGTGAACAAATGCACGGGACGACCGGCTACCGCCGCTGCCGCAGCGCGAGCGGCGGGAGAGTTCGTGAAATTTACGCCCGGCGTCATGAAGAACGAGGGATTGATAATCGTCGGAAACGGTCCCTTGCCCACCGGCGTGAAGATGGCGATGTCCAGGCCCAGTTTCCGATGCGGCCCGAAACTCAGGTGCACCAGCCGGTATTTCACCGTGCCGTCGAGATAATCATGCGATTGGATGACTTTGCCTTTGACATTGCCCGGCGGCGGTGGCGCGTGGCCCAGTTCGTAATGCTCCAGGATCTCCTTCATCTCCTCGCGCCGCGCCTGCCATTGCGCTGGCGTCGTCACACGCGTGCCATCGGCCATCGTCATGACATCCGGCAGATTGGTTTGTACCGGCAAATCATTCACCTCGGGAAACGTCAGGCTCGCAGCGCGGGTTAAAGAAACAAACGAGGCGACGATAAGAATCAGAAAAAGCGCGCGGCAAGTTTTCATATAGAAATGGGTAAACTAAGCGAAGGCTCGCGTCCCAGTTGCACGGAGTAAATAAAAAATGGGTGAGTAAATATCAGTGACTACTTGATTTTTGTGCATCGTCGGATGGGAACCGGCGACGATGCAAAATGAATATATCGCGTATAGAGGTCAACAAGGTCTACATCATTTATTACCAACAACTTAAAGGCCAACACGAAGGTCAACATTTTCCAAAAAGGGTCTACATCATTGATGGCCAAAGACTTAAAGGTCAACATTAACGAGAAGGGAGTGATTGGATGGCTGAAATAAACGCCGCTTGCAGTTATTTACTTTTTCTAAGCGCGTTCTTGCGTCCCTGCGGGACTTATATTCTCATGCGACAGACCCAGCACTAAAGTGCTGGGCTATTTTCATTCGTCACTGACAGGATGAACCACGGACTGCAATTTCTCGTCCAAATTCTGTGCTCATGAATCTGGCGTCAGGCTGTTGACCGACCCGGCCAAGATCAAGCCGGTCTGCATCCCAGCAAGTGCCAATCGTTGGATTATCACTTAATTGTCCATGGGTGTGCCACGTACAAGCGTAATGAAGAAGCTGGAAATGTGAGTCGCTCAATTCAAATAACACACCGCGCAATGTCGCAGCATAGGCCGCCCCGCGTGCCCCGTGTATATCATCCCAGCCGTCATGCTCGCGCCGGGAATCGTGGAATACTGCGAAGAGGCGTACAACATCCTGGACCGCTCCGCTTCGTGTCGAGATAAGCAAACCGTTGCTCTCAACTCTTCGCCAGTGCGATGGCCCATGCACTGAATCGGGATGACACCGAAACTCTTGTATGACGTGTTCCCAAAGGCGTTTCCAGTCAGTGATCATCTCAAGTCGCATGGAATCATAATTTCAACCGGAGTTTGCGCCGCTACTTCTGAAAATCAAGCCAGCAATCCTCAATTTCCTGAGTTTTATAGGCTATTTTTGCGAATAAATAATTTCATTTTTTCTGAGGGTTGGACAGCCTTTGTCCAACCCCTCGTGTCATGTTGGGCGCACGAAAGGACCATTATGACACTGATAAATGATAACAACGGGCAACTGGAACTGGGATTCAACGGCGCGAAACTGTGTGTGAAAGCCACCGGGCGCAAAGGCCGCATCGCCCGCGCGGGCTGGTGGTTTTCGCAGAT
Source organism: Verrucomicrobiia bacterium (assembly GCA_030042375.1). The sequence continues at coordinate 1,170 of JASHZU010000200.1, read as the reverse complement.
GCGCGCGATCGTCGAGCGCGCCGTGGAACCCACGGAGCCGCGCCCGGAACAAATCTGGATGCCCGGGGCGACGCGCGAGGTTAAGGTTTAGCAGAAGCCAAGGCAGGTGATACGGCGAGTCCTCACCACAACAGCCTTCTCCCCCGACGGGGGGAGAAGGTGGTGGCGGCTGCAACGCAGCGCAGTCTCGATAAATTAAAGTGTGGCGTAACTGCGAAACGACCCTCACCTCACCCTAACCCTCTCCCCTCCCATCAAATGGGAGCGGAGAGGGAACAGCCACCGGCCGTTGCAAGCCGTCTGACGATTATTCTCCCTCTCCCAGCGGGAGGGGGCAGGGGTGAGGGAGAACCGCACGTGGACAGCGTAGCGCGCTGTCCCTACCTTTAAGACCAGACGGCGGTCATTGACTCGCTCGCCCCCGCTCGCTCGGTTGCTATGCAACCTTTGTTCCGCCAAGCGGAACAAATTCCTTTCCCCGCTTCCCAAGCGACTCAAGTGACCGCCGCTACAGAAATGCGGCTCGCCGGAGTCTCGCCCCACCAGAATTACTTGCCCAACTGGTCGAGGGCGTAGTTCAACGTCAGCACGTTGACACGCGGCTCGCCGAAGAGGCCCAGGTCGCGGTCGCTGGTGTTTTCTTTCACCAGTTCGCGCACCTTGTCTTCGCTCAGGCCGCGCTGTTTGGCCACGCGCGGGATTTGCAATTCCGCGTTCGCCACGCTGATGTGCGGGTCCAGGCCGCTGCCGGAAGCCGTCACGGCATCGGCGGGCACGGGCGCGTTCGACGCCATATTGTTGTCCGACCGGTAGCCGGCGATGTTATTCATGATGTTGGTATAGAGCTGGCCCGAGGTCGGTCCCAGGTTGCTGCCGCCGGAAGCCGTCGGGTCATAACCGTTATTGCCCGCCGCGGACGGGCGCGGATGGAAATACTTTTCGCCGGTAAAATTTTGCCCGATTAATTCCGAGCCGATCACGGTGCCTTTTTTGTCCACCAGCAGGCTGCCGTTGGCCTGGTGAGGAAACAGAGTTCGGCCCACTCCATAGACAACGAGTGGATAGATGCCGCAACAGATTACCGCGAAAAAGATGGTCGCAACAATCGAGCGCCCGGTTTCAAAAATGATAGTTTTCATAGATATTTTTTACTCGTGTGATTTTTATGCC
>JASHZU010000199.1 GCA_030042375.1 Verrucomicrobiia bacterium | reverse complement strand
TTTTGCACGTCGGAAATCATGGCCTGTATCCGGTCGGCCACCGGCGCCGTTTCGGCCACTGGGAGCCAGGCGGTGTTGTCGTTTGTCCGGAAGACTTCATAAGCATGTTCGTGCGGATGCCACCAGGCGACGATGTGATGTTTGTCCGGCTCGCGGTCGTTGTAAGCGGTGATGGTGGGCAAATTCAGGGCGGCGATACGCTGGAGATTGCTGTCGTTAAGCCATGTGTAAGCCCGGAAAAGCAGGTTGGAATGTTCATCATAAATTTCCTGGGCCAATTGCCATTGATTGGTTTGGCTGTCCTCATCCGATTTCAAATCATCCAGGTTCGTAAAAACCGTTATGGGTTGCGTCACGCAAATGGCATAACCATTGGTTCCGCGTGTGACTTCGATTTGCCGCTGGTCCAGAAAGCCTGCTGGGGAGATTTTTACATAGGAGCCTTCCGACCAGATATAACGAAAGTAAGGCGCAAAAACTTCAAATTCCACACGGACATTTTGTTTTGATTGCGGAGGCATCGGGTAAACTTCCGTAATCTTTCCCACGGAAAAACCCATCATGGTGACGGTATCGCCGACTTTCAGGCCGGTCGAACTTTGCACGTAGACATGAAACTTCGCTTTGATCCGGAACCAGCCGCGTTCCTGGCCCACATGAAAGACGTAATAGCCAAAGCCAACCAGCAGCAGCACCGTCGCCAAAAAAACGAACCAGCCCACGCCTTTTTCCATCCGGCTCAGGCGCGTTCGCAAATGCGGGGTTAAATCTTGCAAAGGCATAATCGATAATCTCTACAGGTTCTTTAGCGGTTTAATGGTTCGATGGAGTCCTTAAGCGGCTCGGCCAGCAGTTCCTTCACGAGTGGTTCGTCTGACGAAATGATGTCATTCCACGAACCAATGACGACGAAATGTTTTTCTTTCAGCACTGCAAACTGCCGCCGGTTTCCACGCCAGGGGCGCAAGTCGTCCGTGGTCGCCACGATCGTCAACGGTTTTTGGCCAAGCCATTGATGGCCGCGCGCGAGTTCGTCCATGAACTGCAGCCACCAGAACGAGTGCCGGGCATCGAGCCCGCCCAACGGGTTGTCTGCCATGAGGATGTCCGGCTGCATCACCAGCGCCCGCGCCAGCCCGGCGCGCTTTTGCCAGCTTTGCGGCAGGTTGGCCGGCATCACGTCGGCGATCGGTTTGAGGCCGGTCAATTCAAGCAACTCCTCAATCGCTTTGTCCGCCTCCCCGGATGTCAAATTTTTGTGATAGCGCAAGGGCAGCGCCACGTTTTCCGCAACGGTGAGATAATGAAATAATTCGGCGTCCTCAAAAACAAATCCCACCCGCAACCGGTCGCCCAAGCGTAATTCGTCAAAAATGCGGGTTTCCGCGCCAAAAAATTTGTAGCGGCCGCTGGCCGGCGGAATCAGCCCGGCTGCCGTCATCAGGAAATCGCTCTTGCCGGAATATTGCGGCGCGCCAATCACCCAAAATTCCCCGGCGGACACCGACCATTTTATCTCCTTGAGCATGATAAAATCCGGATCCTGCATCGCCCCGATATCGACATCAATCATTTCGATCGGCAGCAACGGATTGGGATCGCTGGATGGTTTTTCTTTCATGTGGTCAGGTAAAACAGGAAAAAAATCGCATCAATTAAGACACAGATGACGATGATTTGTGATGTCGCCTGAATGGCCCGGCGCGATACTTCTTCCACGCGCAAAGGTTGCGCCAGCCCGTGGTAACAGGTCACGATGCCGATGAAAAATCCGAACAGGCACGCTTTGAACGCCAGCAGCGCAAAATCCACCCAGCTTAATGAACTCGCCAGTTCGGCAAAATAATCGCCCGGGCTCAGCGGCACGTCCTGCACGAACACAAACAAATAACCGCTGCCCACGGCAGCCAGGATCAGGTATATCGTCAGCGAAAAAACCCCCAGCGTAATGCCGATGACGCGCGGCATGACCAAATAATGCACCGGGTCAATGCCCGCCGCTTCCAGCGCCTCGACTTCGCCCAGCGCGCGGGCCGTGCCCAGTTCAATCACATAGGCCGCTCCGACGCGCGCCAGCGCCAGGACGACCGCCAGGAGCGGGCCCAGTTCCCGGATAATTACCGTGACCATGACCGTTCCAATGTAATCTACTGCCCCGTACTGGGCTGCGACCGAGAAGGTTTGTCCGATGACGAGGAAGCCCAGCACGAATGCGACGAACAAAAACATGGGCAGCAGCCTTACGCCGGCGCGGGAAATTTCGCGCCGGATCATGGGGTGAATGAGGTTCGACGCCACATTGATTTTACCAAGAATAACTCCCAGCGTGATGAGCGCGAAGGCGCCAAGGCCTTCCGCTGTCAGGAGAAAGAGAAATAATTTCCGGCCCAGGTAATCCGTATAGGTTCGCGGCAAGGGTGCGCGTTGCACCAGCAGCTTTTCCAACTGAAAAATGTTCCTTCCTTGCACAGCCGGAATCTAAAACTGCTGGCCGCGCCAGTCAAAGAGGATTTTTAATAGTACCCTAATTTGGCGCAGGGCAGGCCTTCCACCGCCGCCGCCTGCCGCCCTCTCCAAAAAATAAGTAATCTTTTTTTTCTGCCAAACTGCTTAATAGGGCTTAACGGAGCTTAATAGAGCTTAATTTTGCTTAATAACGGCAACCGGATACGCTCGCAGACTCGCCCGCTTCCACTTTCGCCCGCTCCTTCGCTAAAGCTACGAATGGTGGGAAAGCTATGGCGGACAAGCCGACGCGGCAAGAGCCAGCAAATGAGTTTAGCTTATCATCAGTTTTTATTCATTTCTTATTGAGCGACAGCAGTTTGCGACGGAAATTGGGTTCGTTTCGCAAAATCGCGTTTTTCAGCCGCAGATTCCTCACGCAAAGGGGACGCGTCCCAAGCGCGAAGACGCAAAGGAGGGA
>JASHZU010000198.1 GCA_030042375.1 Verrucomicrobiia bacterium | reverse complement strand
GTCACCATTTATTGGCAGAATGTCTCGGGCTGGATCTTACAACAGAACAATAATCTTGCCGCCCCCGCCGGCTGGATAGTTAACAGCAGTTGGATAACGAGCAACGGGACGAATTATCTAACGATCACACCGCCAACAGGCAATTTATTTTTCCGGCTGGCCAATCCTTGACCGACGTCAGAGCGGAAAGACACGGTTTGCATCCGTATGGCGGTGGCAAAAACCCGGAACTAGTTAACCTAAATTAACTCTCGATCATCAAATACCGGACGTTTACATACCGATACGGACCGAAAAATGAATCGGGCAACAGACGGCCGCGACGCAGCACGGCCCTACCGGACATCGCAGCACACGCGTGTGGTACGATTGTCCCTACCTTTTCCAGCCGGCGCGTTCGGAGAACGTCGCCCTACCTTCCTGATCGTGGTATTCCGGAACCCGCCTTCGTCCCGCGAAGCGGGACTATGGCGAGGCAAGCTAACAAAAAGCCGGCGCGTATGATCGCGGTATTCGGGAACTAACGATTTTCTCATTCACGGCTAAAATGATCGCACGGTGGACCATCGGGTTCACCAGCCTCGAAATCGTTCGGGGCCAGTTGTTCTTTGACATTGCAGAAGGGATTGGCCACAGAGGTTCACCCCGCATAACGGGGCAGGCAGAGGCCGCAGAGGCGGCTGCGACGCAGCGCAGCCCTACCTTTCGGGCGGCGGTCAGGGGACTGACACGCCCTACCTAAATCAGGCGGACACAACGCAGCGTGTCCCTACCAAATTTAGAGCGGCGTGCACGGAGTGCCCTGCCCTACCTTCCCCAAACGGACACGACGCAGCGTGTCCCTACCATCAACCATCAGCCATCAATTATGAGCCGCCAAAATTAACCCAAATTAACCCTCCAGTTCGAAATACAGACCAAATACAAATCGATACATACCAAAAAATGAATCGCAGGGGTTGATTTAAGGTAATGATGAATTGTGAATGGTGAGTGATGAATTGGAAAAGCGGCTCCCGAATACGCTCGCAGACTCGCCCGCGGGTGCGGATATGGAATGATTCTTTTGGCCTTTTACCCCGGGATGAATCCCGGGGCTAATATCCGTCGCCCCTGCCGGGGCTTTCGATTGGCTTACGCAATTAATAACAGTGATGCCGATATATCTCGGGAAAGGGTCAACAAGGTCTACCTCGTTGAGATGTTTTAATTTGTAAAATCTACTTCAACGCCATCGACGTAGAAAAGCTGGATGAGGTTGGCGGCGGGCTGGCTCGAATTATTGGCCTCGGCTCCAGACAATGGCGATGTAACAAAATAATAGTTGTCAGCCGTGGCGGCCGAATAATTATCAGTAAATGGGACGGTATAATCTTTTACTTTAGCCCAGGTGGGACGAGGGTTTACGGGAAAGCCGCCAGGTGGATAATTGGTGATTTGCATCAGGGTGGCTCCACTTGCTGCCGGACCTTTTCCGGTCAGGGTAAACTTCTCTCCCGCCGAAATTTGTATTACCGGGACGCTTAAGGTAAAAGTAGTCCCACCATTCTGATATACCAAATTGCATGTAAAAAGCTTCATACGTTAAAATTTTAATTGATGTGTTCTCAAAGTTAATCCGCTTATTGACCTGAATTTAAACTGAATACTGTGCCATTGCCGCTGGCGCCGCCCTGGGTGGCAATCCCATACAGGGTTTTACCTGATAAAATCAAACCGAAAGGTTCAGCGCCATCGCTGTTTTTCGCAAAGATCCCCGGCGGGAGTGCCGTGAAACTATACAGGGGCGTGTACCCTGAGCCATCGGTGTTGACACTAAAGACGGTGCCTTGGGTAGCGCTGCCGCCGTGCAAAGTCGTCCCGAATAACGTGTTTCCCGATAATACTATGGCGTTTGGGAAACAGCCGTCGGTGCCGTTAAATGTATGCAAAATCGCAAAACCAGCACCGTTGGTCTTAAGGCTGAACACGGCTCCATAGCCAATGTTCTGATCGTTGATTGTTGTTCCATAGAAATTGTTACCCGATAAAATCAAACCGCTGTAACGAACGCCGCGGTTGGCTTCGATTGAACTGTTAAGAACCTGAAAATCCGTGCCATCCGTGTTCATGGAAAAGATCGTGCCCAGGCCCGAAGGACCGCCGTCAGCCGCCGATCCATAAAGGGTATTACCGCATAAAATCAAACCGTAAGGTCCAGCCCCGTCGCTATTGGTATAGCCGCCACCAGGCAGATAAACTACGTTAGTGGAAAAATCATAGAGCTTCCTGAACCCCGTTCCATCTGCGTTGAGGGAGAACAAAGTGCCATTGCCAAAAAGACCGCCACCCGCCGCCGCCCCATACAGGATATTATTTGAAAAGATCAAACTTTGAGGGCCGATCCCATCTGAATTGGTTAAGAGATTAAGAGGGGCCGAATGGCTGCCGAGTGAGAATGTATACAGGATCTTAAATCCCGTGCCATCGGAGTTTATCGTAAATATTATCCCAGAATGCAAGTCTGAGCTCGGCCCAAAACTGGCCGTTCCATATATGGCATTGCCTGATATCAAAAGACTTGAAGGCTGGCCGGAATCGGTATAGGGATTGAAATTGTGCAGGACAGTAAATCCCGTGCCATCGGTATTGACGGCAAACAAGGTGCCGAAGCCGTGACTGCCACCTCCGGACGACGTTCCATAGAGGGTTTTGCCAGATAAAATCAGACCCATTGGATTAGCTCCGTCGCTGTTGCTAAGAACTAAAGTTGAAGTGATGAGCGGACTAAAAGCGTGCAGTACATTGAAGGCGGCCTGCGCGTTTAAGGGCAGCCGGGTGCTCAAGCAAATTAGCAACGCGATGAACCACCTGATTGTAGCCTTCATGATTTTTTCCTTTCCCGGTTTTTATGGTTACTCCGCCCTTATATCGACTTCGCGATTTTCTTATTCCTCCAAGGGATTGCAAGCTTTTTTCGGTCAACCACAGGATTTTCGGAAATGAAGAAGCCGGGAGGCCAGAACGGCTGC
>JASHZU010000197.1 GCA_030042375.1 Verrucomicrobiia bacterium | reverse complement strand
ATTTACATTGATGACAAAGCGCGCGGCCTGCATGAAGGCTACCTCGTGACGCCGATTCGAAAATTCGAACTTATCCTGGGATTCACCCTGGCCGGCACCATCAAGGCCATCATCGCGGGAGTCGTGCTGATTACCGTCGGTTCCATCATTGCCGGCATTCCCGACCCGCTGAACCCGCTGCGGCTGGCCAGGATGTTTATCCTCGTAGTGGCGACGGCGCTGGCGCTCATCAGCATGATGTTTTTAATCATGGTGCGCGTGAACGACCCGCTCGTGCCGCGCGCGATTTTCGGGATGCTCAACACCGTCCTGTATTTTCCCAGCGGCGCGGTCTATCCGACACAATCCTTCCCGCCGTGGATGAAAATCATCACGACCGTGGACCCGTTTACTTACGCCGTGCACGGATTTAAGGAACTGATTTTGAAAAACACCGGTTTGATGGCGGTGAGCGGCGATTTGCTTTTCCTCTTTGGCTTCACGGCGCTGGCGATGGGCATAGCCACTTTATTGTTTAGAAGGACGTTGTAAAAGTTACGGTTGAAATTGGGCATTTATTGAAAAATAAATGTAACAGTTCCTACACTTGAAAAATGTTTCGATGGGATGAATGTTGTCGCTATGAAAAGGAGCATTTTCATCGTTTTGGGGATCGCATTAACTTCTTTATTCGCCGGCTGTGCTACTGCGCCGGCACCAACTCTGGCAGCGGTGGGGCCTAATCCGATGGGATATCAGGGTTCTGCCGCGGACGGCCAACTGCAGGTCTTTACGGCGTTATCCGGTCACGCTGAAGGAAATAATCCCACCTGGTATCGGCATCGGGATTATGACATTTATGACCAGGCGGGGCAGCGGGTTGAGCATGTGCGGAATAATCTGGGACATTATGCACAGTCGCCGCGCCTGGTAACACTGCCTGCCGGAGAATATGTGATCGACGCGCGCGCAAAAGGCACGTTGCAGGTAAAAGTGCCCGTGGTGATAAATCCGGGTGAAACGACAGTCGTGTATTTGGACGGTTCATGGCAGCCGCCGGAAGGGACGGACAATTCCAAATTAGTCATGGCGCCTGCGGGTTATCCGGTCGGCTGGCGGGCTGATGCGAAATGATTTTGGTATTCCAGAACTAAGTCTTTTCCTCCTCTTCCCCTAAACTGGCCTGATGACTACCAAAAGGCCATCGTTGAGCCATGTTGTTCTCCCGCCTGTCACAGGACATGGCAGGGACGCGCAGCAGCGCGTCCATCTCCGCGCCTTAGCGCCTTTGCGTGAGATATTCCGCCTCTGTATCTCTGTGCCTCTGCGGCAAAATCCAGCAGACCAAAACATACCGTTTACAGACCGAACAAACCGATTTTTAACCTCAGTTAACCCCCAAAAATTTCGAACCGCGCAAACGGAGGTGACAATCCGGTGACATCGGTTTTTTCCATTGCAGTGGTTGAAATTTTGACAAAAAATATCAGCGATGAAACAGACACGTCGTGAATTTGTTCGGACCCTCTTTATCGCCAGCCAGGCTGCCGTGGCCAGCCGTCTTTTGCCGGTGGACTTGTTGGCTGAAAACGTTTCACCGGACGCGCTCAATTTTTTGGTCATTGGTGATTGGGGACGCCATGGAGAAACCGACCAGGCGGAAGTGGCAGAGCAGATGGGAAAAACCGCCCAAAATATCAACGCGCGTTTTGTGATTTCCGTGGGCGATAACTTTTACGAAAACGGCGTGGCGTCCGTGGATGACAAGCAATGGCAAACCTCATTTGAGAATGTTTATACGGCCTCATCACTGCAAGTACCGTGGTACGTGATTTTGGGCAACCACGATTATCATGCGAACTGCGACGCACAGATTGCCTATAGTAAAACTAGTTCACGCTGGCAAATGCCGGCGCGGTATTTCATGCAGACGCATCAACTGGACAAAGATACCGCGGCGGATTTCTTTTACATCGATACGACGCCGATGGTGAAGGCCTATTACGACCCGTTCTTCGAGGAGCCTATCCGCGACCAGGTCATTACCCAGGATATTCCCCGGCAGATGAAATGGTTTAAAGCGGCGCTGGAATCGTCGAAAGCGCAATGGAAAATTGTCATCGCGCATCATCCGATTTATTCTGGCGGCGAACACGGAGATACCGCGGAATTGATTGAATCGGTTTTGCCATTATTGAAGGAGCACAACGTCCAGGTTTATTTCAATGGCCATGATCATGATTTGCAACATTTGATGGCGGGGGACATCAACCTCTTTGTTTCCGGCGCGGGTTCACGCGTGCGCCCCACCAAAAATACCGAACATACTAAATTCGCGGATGCCTGTTCCGGCTTTACCGCCGTCTCATTGGACGCCGAAAAGATGGATCTCAGAATGATTGACAACAATGGCAACTTGCTTTATACCACCCGCATACTCCGCAACAGCACCGGGAGTCCATCTGCGTAAAATAGGATACTAGTATCCTCCGCAGAGACGGCGCAGAGTGGATATTAAATATGACAAACGGCAGAATTGGTATAATTATTTTAGCAGCGGCTATTTTTACTTCCACTTTGGCGCCAGCCCAGGACACTCCGGAAATCCGCACACCCCCTGCGCCGCATACCCCGCGCATTAATGGCCCGGATATCTTCGGCGTACAGCCGGACCATCCATTCCTGTATCACATTCCAGTGACTGGTGACCGGCCAATGTCCTATTCCGCCGATAATTTGCCGAATGGCCTGCAATTGGATGCTGCCAGCGGAAACATTACCGGCACTCTAGGAAGCGCTGGTGAATATGACGTGACGTTTCATGCGAAAAACGCGCTCGGGGAGGACAAGAAAAGTTTCAAAATCGTCGTCGGCGAAACAATCGATTTAACGCCGCAGATGGGCTGGAACAGTTGGAACCATTATAATTCGCGGATTACTCAGGATATCGTTCTGCAAAATGCCGAAGCGATGGCCAAATCGGGGTTGATCGACCATGGCTGGACTTACGTGAACATGGACGATACTTGGCAGGGACTGCGCGGCGGAACACTTAACGCGATCCAGGGCAACGAGAAATTTCCGGACATGAAAGAACTTTGTGATTCGGTCCATGCGCTGGGTCTGAAGGTGGGAATTTACTCGACACCCTGGACTACTTCCTACGCCGGACATATCGGTGGCACCGCTCAAAATCCCGAGGGCGCCTGGAAGCCATTCACGGGCAATAAGAAAGGGATTTTGAACAAGAAGATTCTTCCTTTTGCGATTGGCAAATATCATTTCGCGACGAATGATGCGGACCAATGGGCGGCCTGGGGAATTGATTATCTCAAATACGATTGGAACCCGATTGAATATCCCGAGACGGCGGAGATGGCCGATGCATTGCGCCATAGCGGACGCGATATCATTTTCAGCTTGTCGAACAATTTGAACATTAAAAATGCACCGGCGGTGACGCCGGAGGCGAATAGCTGGCGGACAACGGGGGACATCAAGGCGAATTGGACTTCGATGAGTCAGCGCGGGTTTGGCCAGGACCCGTGGGCGCGTTTTGCCGGGCCGGGCCATTGGAACGACCCGGATATGCTGGAAATCGCGACGCATGAAAAGACTCAGCCGGGGCTGACGCCCGATGAAGAGTACGCGCACATGACGATTTGGTGTCTGGACTCCGCGCCGCTGCTGTTAGGCAACGATTTGACGACGATGGATGCATTTACGCTGAACCTTCTGGAGAATGACGAAGTGCTGGGGATTGACCAGGATTCGCTGGGCAAACAGGGTACGTGCGTAGCGAAGGGGGATAGCTTTTTGGTTTATGAGAAGCATCTGGAAGATGGTTCTGTTGCTGTGGGTTTGTTCAATACCGAGGACGACAGCCCGGTCAATGTGACGGCGAAATGGTCTGACCTGGGGATTAGCGGTAAACGGAACGTCCGCGATTTATGGCGGCAAAAAGATTTAGGCCAGTTTGCAGATGCGTTCACAATGTCCGTCGCGCCGCACAGCGCGGAACTGGTGAAAATCCAATAGCGTCAGTTTCATTATCAAGTGCTGCAATGATTGGTAATAGCGCCATCCCGGTCCTGTTATTGTATCCTTTTCTGATTAATAAGCCATTGTACCGGTTTTTTCTTTGCGGTCTGGTATGGTAAGGTTATATACCAGCATCGGCGGCCATCGGTATAGCATGCAGTATCGCGCCATATCAGAAAAAATCCGGGACAGGAAATTTGCTTTTTCCCCGTGCGCTCTTTCTTTTGCCGTGCTGTTGCTTTTCGCGACGTTGGCAGCTGAGAAAGCCAGTGCTCAATCCAGGGTTAATGATGGGGACGGCCACAACATCAGGGTGTTGCCGGAATTGACGACGGTGGATGAAGTGCTGCGTTTGAACCCGGAGGAGGCACATCGAAATTACCCGGTGGACATCCGTGGCGTGGTTACTTGTGTGGTCAACGAGCATAATGCTTTCATTATCCAGGATGCCGCTCATGCAGTTTTTGTCGTTAATGATTCAGGAGCATCGGCGCTGCCGCAAAGAGGGGAGTCGTTGGAAGTGCAGGGCAAGTCCGGTAAAGGAACTTTTGCGCCGTTAGTTCGAGCCCAGCGATTTACCTCTCTCGGCATGAGGATATTGCCGGAGCCGGTGCAACCCACATGGGATCAATTGATAAATGGCAGCATGGATGATCAATTGGTGGAAATCGCCGGAGTGGTGGAAGAATCCGTTTCACGGCCGGCAGGTTACCCGGCAGGCTGGTCCAAAATTATTTTACGCACCCCGGAAGGGCCTTTGCAGGTGGATGTCTGGCTGGTGGGAACTAATTTTGACAGACTGGAAAATTACGAAGATGCCATCGTGCGATTGCGCGGATGTCTCTTTGTAGCGCTGACCCCGGACACGCACCAGTTGGATCTGGGGCATGTGAGGATGTATGTGGATTCAATTGAAGTGGACCATCCGCCGGTAGATGAGTTTTCCGTCCCTAAAAAGAACGTTGCGGACCTGACGCGGTTTGATCCCGAAGCAAATGCGTTTCAACGCGTGAAAGTATCCGGGCAAATCCTTTACATGAACGGACAGGATTATTTCACGATGGATGGCACCAATGGCCTTCGGTTCACGCTAAGACAGGAAGGGCAACTGCATACGGGCGACCAGGTGGATATCATAGGTTATCCGGAGTTGAGCGGCGCGGCTCCCCGTTTGCGCTTCGCCGTGGCCCGCAAAACGGGGCATGGCTCCCTCCCTTATCCAAGAAATCTTTCGCCGGATGATTTGCCAAACGCGATTTACGATTCGACACTCGTGCGGATTGCGGGGCAACTGGTGAGTTCACGAGTTACGGCGACGAATGAAGTGTTGGAAGTCCAATCCGGTTCCTGGAGGTTTTTAGCGCGGGTGAAGCAAAAAGGAAATGCGCCGCCGCCGATTGGCAGCCAACTGGCGTTGGTGGGAGTATACGCTGCACAGGGAGGAAGCCCGGCGCTGGACGGTAATGTAGCGCCTTTTGATTTATTGGTGCATTCGGGTGCGGACATCAAAATTTTGTCGAAGCCTTCCTGGTGGACGCTGAAGCGTTTGCTGGTGATTGTGGGCGTGTTGGTTTGCGCGCTGGCATTCCTTGGCTTATGGGTAAGCCAGTTGCGCCGGCAGGTGGAAGAACGCACGGCGGAACTGGCAACACAGATTCAAAATCGCCAATTACTGGAACATCAGCGGGCGATGGAGCAGGAGCGCGCGCGCATTGCCCGGGATTTGCATGATGAACTTGGCTCAGGCATTACAGAAATCAGCATGATGGCTACGGTGGCCGGCTCGGGCAATGGCCAGGGCGGACATCTGGATGAAATTGGCGACCGTGCCCGGCAAATAGTCACGGCTCTGGATGAAATTGTCTGGGCGATGAACCCCAAACATGATTCATTGGCGTCGCTGGTGAGCTATTCCTGTTTGTATGCGGACCGGCTTTTGAAACTGGCAAATATTTCCTGCCAATTGAGAGGCATGACGGGGTTGCCAGACCGTGCAATCCCTTCGGTCTTCCGGCACGAATTTTTTTTGGCATTCAAAGAAGCGATTACGAACGTAGTCCGCCATTCCGGCGCCACTGAGGTACGTCTGGGAGTGCGGACGATCGGCGGAAGCTTGCGTTTTTCGATCGCGGATAACGGGCGGGGATTGGCGGACAAAGCCCTGGCTTATGGTGGAGACGGCGTGCCGAATATGCACTCTCGTCTGGAAAAAATGGGCGGCCGGTTTGAAATCGCAAGCCGGGAAGGCTGTGGCACGATCGTGCGGTTTTATATCCCGTTGAATTGAAAGGCGTATGATCCGAGTTGCCATTGTGGAAGACAGCAAAACCATCCGGGAAAGCCTGATGCATTTTTTGGAGACGGACCCGGAGTGTAAATGTGTTTTCACTTGTGGCACGGCAGAAGAGGCGTTGACGGGTGTCCCAAAACATCAGCCGGAAGTGGTGCTGATGGATATTCAATTGCCAAAGCTGTCCGGCATTGATTGCACGGCCCAAATGAAAAAGATATTGCCCGCAGTCCAAATCATTATGGTGACCGTGTATGAAGACACGGAACGGATTTCTGCCGCATTGCGCGCGGGGGCTTGCGGCTATTTGTTGAAGCGCTGCACGCCGGTGGAATTAGTGGCGGCGGTGCGTGAGGCGCGGATGGGCGGGGTGCCAATGCCGCGCGAAATTGCGCGCAAAGTGATCGCTTCTTTTCAACAACCGGCTCCGGTGGCGGCGGAGGTAGACGAACTGCGGCCCAGCGAACGAAAAATCCTCGAGCTTCTGGCTACGGGCCTGGCGAATAAGGAAATCGCCGATCGGTTGGGGCTTAGCCCGGGGACGGTCCGGTGGCATCTGGAAAATATTTACAGTAAGCTGCACGTTCACTCGCGGACGGAAGCGGCGGTAAAATTCCGCTCGATAAAAACAGGATAGCTTCTCATCCTGGATTCCATGGCCTGACGTTTGTCAGGCTAGGCGGCGGGAGGCATCAAGGTATAGTGGAGGGAAATATTCACCCTAACCGGCTACTTGTTTATGAAACAAATGAGTTACTTCCCTGCGGTTTTGCTTTCGCTATTCACTTTCTCCATGGCGGCTTTTGGCCAACTGCAATGGAGCTCATATAACAACACTGGCGGCCTGGTGACCGCCAATGTGGCGAGCGGCGGCGATACGACCTACGGCGGCAGCGTCAATTTCACGGTCCCGGCCAATACTGAACTGATTTTTATGACCGAAACTTTCGTCCCGATTGGCCTGCCGGTGGACAGTTCCTCACAAGTGGTCAATTTCTCCATGAGTTCCAGCGGCGGGTTATATCCCGGTTCCACGGGCCGCCTTTTCGGCATGGGATTGTTGAACAATCCCAACACCTCATCGTCGGCTTTGAATGACCAGGGATATTGGACGGATTTCAATACTGGCAACCCCAGCTTCGAGTTGTTTTATCGTCCAAACACTGTGACCACATTTTTCCAGTATGACAGTACCCACAAGCTGGGGTCGGGCACGGCCAAGACGGGTTATCCCACCAACGGCATCACCTACGGGATGCAGTTCCAGTTAAACATGAATTCCAGCGCCACGAGCATCAGCATTGGCACCGGCACCGGCTCCTATGCGGCAGCCGGGGCGGGCATGACCAACGGCGCGGGCACGGTCGATGAACTGGCTTAT